>DASVEU010000240.1:0-11941 GCA_036380395.1 Gaiellaceae bacterium | reverse complement strand
GCTCAGTTCCTACTGTCCTCCGATGGAAACGCCTTCGAATGGATCCGTTCCGACGGGGCTCGGGACATAGCCCTTGACCGTCTTCTCGAATCCAAGCGCCGGGCGCGAATGCGCGTACGGCACGGCAGGGAGGTACTTCATGATCAGGATGTTCGCCTGCTTGTAGAGCGCGATGCGCTTTGCGAGGCTCTTCTCCCTTTCAGCCTTCGCGAGAACGTTGAAGATGGCAGGGTTGCGGAACCCGAACTGCGGGCTGTAGGTCTGGAAGAACGTGCCCAGGAAGTTGTCCGGGTCACCGAAATCGCCCGTCCAACCGATCATGTTCAGGTCGCCGGCCGTGCCGTCGTTGACGTGCTTGACGTAGTCCGGCCGCCACGGTGCGCTGTGCGCCGTGACGCTGAAGCCCGAGTTCTCGAGGCTCGCGGCGAAGGCTTCGAAGTTCCGCTTCGGGTCGGGCATGTACGGCCGTGAGACCCCGGTGGGATACCAGAAGTCGATCTTGCACGGCACGTGGCAGCTCGACGAGTTGAGCAGGTCTTTCGCCTTCGTCGGGTTGTACGGGTACTGCGTGACCTTGTTCGACCACCCGAACAGCTGGGGCGGCTGGAACTCCCTCGCGACCTGTCCTCGGCCGGAGTAGAACGACTTGACGACCGACGCGCGGTCAAGTCCGTAGGCGACTGCCTGGCGGACCTTGATGTCGTTCATCGGGGAGCCCGTGCCCTGGTGGATCGTCACGTAGGCGACGTTGAACGCCGGCCTGTTCAGGACCTTGAGCTTCGAGTCCGACTGGATCGTGCCGATGTGCTCCGGCGCGACCAGGTCGTAACCCTGTACCTCACCGGTCTGCAGAGCCTGCAGACGGGCCGAGTTGTTGGCGATCGGCCGGATGATCAGCGTCTTGATCTTCGGCTTCGGTCCCCAGTAGGTGGGATTCGCGTTTAGGACAACCTTCTCGCCCACCGTCCACGACCCGAACTTGAAGGGCCCGGTGCCGGTCGGATGGCTGAAAGCGTATGACCCGGTCGGATAGAACGTGCCGTTACGCAGCTCACCGCTGTCCGCCCCATATTTCTTCAGCGCGGTCGGGCTCTGGATCCCGAACGACGAGATGACCTGACCCGGCAGGAACGGACCCGACGGGGTGCGTAGGTGGATGGTGACGGAGTACTTCCCGTGCGTCGTGCACCCGGTGTAGAGACTCGGCGACAGGTCGGTGCTGGCGTTGTGCTTGAAGCCCCCGAACACCGTCTGCCAGTAATACGTGGCGGACGCGTCCTGGAACGCACCGGTGAAGTTGTACTGGCGGTTGTAGTTGTAACAAACGGCTGCCGCATTGAACGGCGTGCCGTCGTGGAACTTCACGCCCTGACGCAGCGAGAACGTCCAGTCCTTCGCGTTCTTCGAGGTCCAGCTCTTCGCCAGCGCCGGCTGGATCAAGGTCGTGCCCGGCTTCAGCTTGACGAGGCTCTCGAAGATCTGCTCGGTGACACGAAACGACTCACCGTCCGAAACCAGCGCCGGATCCAGATACGTGGGATCCGCCGCGCCGGCAAAGACCATCGTTGTTGCTTTCGAGGCTCCGCCTGCCGTGCTCGCGACAACCAAGACGCAAAGCGCAGCGAGCGGCAAGGCCAGCCTTCTCAAATTCCCCCTCAACAGAACTCCTTTCGTCGTCCCGCCCTTCGGGCGGACGCACAATTATGAACGGAAGGTTAAGCCCTCCTCAACCTAAGACGCTTTTGCCGCGGAAACGATGGAAGTAGCGCCGGAGAGACGGGCTTTGCCCGGCTCTCCCACTGCGGCTCGCCGACAGCAGACCGGCGCGAAATCATCATGGCCCGCGAAAGCGGGCCGGATTTCGCGCCGTATCGATTGAGGGCGGCCCGTATAGGCCGCCCTCAGGTCCGATCAGATAACGCCGCCGCTAAGCGGCGAGAGAGATCAGATCTCGTAGCGCCGAAAGGCGGGCGAGAGCCTGGCCCTCGAGCTGCCGAACGCGCTCGCGCGTCAGGTCGAGCTCGTGTCCGATCGCCTCGAGCGTCCAGGGCTCACCCTCGAAGCCGAAGCGGAGCTCGAGGATGCGGCGCTCGCGCTCGGGCAGGGCGTCGAGTGCCCGCCGGACGCCCTGGCGCCGGAGCGATTCCTCGGCCTCGTCGAACGGATCCGCGGCCTCGCGATCGGCGAAGAGGTCTCCGAGCTCGCCCTCGTCGTCCGCACCGACCGTCTGGTTCAGCGAAACGGAGGCCTGCGCGGCGCCGAGCGCCTCGTCGACATGCTGGATCGGAAGGCCGGTCGCCTCGGCGAGCTCGTCCTTCGTCGCCTCGCGGCCCAGCTCCACCTCGAGGCGGCGAGCCGCGCGTGACAGCTTCTGCTGGCGCTCGACGACGTGAACGGGCACTCGGATCGTCCGGGCGTGGTTCGCCACGGCGCGCTGCACCGACTGGCGGATCCACCAGGTCGCGTAGGTCGAGAACTTGTAACCACGTCGCCAGTCGAACTTCTCGACGGCGCGGTTCAGGCCGAGCGTGCCCTCCTGGATCAGGTCCAGGAACGGGACGCCGAGGCCCCGATAGCCCTTGGCGATGGAAACGACCAGGCGCAGGTTCGATTCGATCATGCGTCGCTTGGCGGTGGGGTCGCCACGCTCGATCGCCTTGGCGAGGGTGACCTCTTCCGCGGCGGTGAGCAGCTTGTGGCGGCCGACGTCGGCCAGGAAGAGCTGGAGGCTGTCTGCGGAGCCCGAGAGGACGTGCGGCTCCGGCTTGACGGGCTTCTCTTCCTTCTCGACCTTCGCCTCGGCTTGTGGCTGGCGGATATCGAGCCCGATCCGCTCGAGCTCACGGGTCAGCTCCTCGACCTCGGCCTCGTTGAGATCGTGCTCGAGGGCGAACGCCTCGAGCTCTGCAGCCTCGAGGTGCCCACGCTCCTCAGCGCCCTCGACGAGCGCCTTGGCCTGGTCAGAATCAAGCAGTTCGTGCAGCTGATTTTGTGTCAAGTGTCCCTTTCGAGTCCTACTTTGTGATACGGCGGCAACCTTCGCACTGTAGGCCGAAACCCCTCTTATTTCCAGGCCTCAGCCGTCCCAGAAGGGTCAAAACGGTGCAACGTGACCGGGTCCTTTGTTATTCCGTCGCCGCAGGCTCTTTGGATTGCGCACGTACAGGAAACTCGAACTCGATCTTGTCCTCGTCGTTCAAGACGAGCCGCGCACGAAAAGGTTTGCCGTTCCGTGAGCGGAAACCTGAGAGTACTTCCCGGGTCCGACGTTCCTCGATCAACTGTCTCGCAATTTCCGGCGTAAGCGTCCGGCTCGCGACCCGCTTCCAAATCACAAAACCGCAGCCGACCTCCTCCCGGCTCTTCCAGCTCGTGCAGCCGTACGCCTTGGAGTTCTCCTTGATGATCTCGCCCGTTTCGGCGCCGCAGCGCGGACAAAGCCCGAGCTCGACCCGCTCCGGCCGGAGCTGCTCCTTGTCGAGGGCAGCGATCTGGTCGACGGTCTCCTTGGCGAAATCGGCGATTCCCTTCATGAACTTCTTGCGATCCCCGCGCCCGTGCTCGATGTCGGAGAGCTTGTGCTCCCAGTCACCCGTGAGCTCAGGGGAGGTGAGCTTGTGGTCAAGGAGCATCGTGATGACCTGGATACCCTTTGGAGTCGCCTGGAGGTCCTTGCCGACGCGCTCGATGTACTCGCGCCGGATCAGGGTCTCGATCGTCTCGGCGCGTGTCGCCGGCGTGCCTCGCCCGGACTCCTTCATCGCCTCGCGCAGCTCCTCGTCGTCGATGAGCTTGCCGGCGGTCTCCATGGCCGAGAGCAGCGTCGCCTCGGTGTAGCGCGGCGGCGGCTTCGTCATCTTGTCCTCGATCTCGGCCGCGATGCAGCGCACGGTCTGGCCTTCCTGCAGCACCGGGATCTCGCCGCCTTCGGCCTCGTCCTCCGACTGACGCTCCTGGTCGGGCTCGAGCCCGTAGACGCCGCGCCACCCGGCCTCGAGCGTGATCTTGCCGCGCGTGCGGAAGCGCTCCTCTTCGACGAGCGTGATCACGGTCGTGCGGGCATAGCGCGCCGGCGGATGGAAGACCGCGAGGAAGCGCTTCGCTACGAGGTCGAACACACGGCGCTCGTCGGGCGTGAAGGCCTCGAGGTCCTTCTCGATGTCGGTCGGGATGACCGCATGATGGTCGCTCACCTTCGCGTCGTTGACGACGCGTCCGAGCGGCAGCTGGTCCAGCGCGAGCACGTATTCGGCTCCCTTGCGGTAGTCCTCGATCGGTTGCAGCGTGGCGGCCGTCGGCTTCAACTGCGGGACCATGTCGCCGGAGAGAAAGCGCGAAGATGTGCGCGGATACGTGATCGCCTTCTTGCTCTCGTAGAGGGACTGCGCGGCCTGCAGCGTTCGCCGCGCGGAGAAGCCGTAACGCCGGTTCGCGTCGCGCTGGAGCGAGGTCAGGTCGTAAAGCAGAGGCGCGCGCTCGGACTGCTCCTTGCGCTCGACCTTCTCGACTGTCCCGTCCTGGCCGGAGACCTTGGCGACGATCGCGTCGGCGCGCGTGAGGTCACCGAAGATCCGCGTTTCGTCGCCCTCGAACCAGAGCCCCTGGTACGGCGGCTGGAACGTCCCGTGGATCAAACGGTACGCCTCGGGGACGAACGCCTGGATCTCGCGCTCGCGCTTGACAATCAGCCCGAGCGTCGGCGTCTGCACCCGGCCGAGCGAGACGACGCCGCCGACCCAGGCGCGGCCGCGAATCGTCGCCGCACGCGTCGCGTTCATGCCGACGAGCCAGTCGGCCTCCGAGCGGGAGCGCGCCGCATCCTCCAGAGACTGCATCTGCGTGCCCGGCCGGAGCTTCTCGAATCCTTCGCGGATCGCCTGCTTCGTCATCGACGAGATCCACAGTCGCTCGACGGGCTTCGGCGCCTTGGGGCTCGTTGCCGAGCTGCCGAAGACCGACTCGTAGACGTAGGCGAAGATCAGCTCGCCCTCGCGGCCGGCGTCACATGCGTTGATGATCTTGTCGACGTCCTCGCGCTTCAGCAGCGTCTCGATCAGCTTCAGCTGCTTCTTCGACTTCGCATCGCGCGGCACGAGCTTGAAGCCGTTCGGCGGGACGATCGGCAGGTCGGCCATCTTCCACTTCTTCCACTTCTCGTCGTACTCCTCGGGCTCGGCAAGCTGCACGAGATGGCCGACGGCCCACGTGATCACGTACTCGTCGGACTCGAGGAAGACCGCCTCGTCGCGGGTGGTTCGGGTCTTGGCCGTCGACTTCGCGGCCTCGACGACCTCTTCGTTCGTCGGCTCTTCAGCCTTCTTCTTGCCCCGCTTCGGCTTGATGTCGTCGAGCTTCCGCCGCTGGAAGGGTCCTTCCAACGCGCCCGCGAGATCGCGGCCGACTGAGGGCTTCTCTGCAATGACAAGGGTCTTGGCCATCCAAAACACCATAGCGTCCCTCGGAATGGGCGCCGGGCCGGGGATACTTGGCCGGGTGCGGCCCAGTCTCCTCTATTCCCTCGCCGCCGCCTTCTCCTGGCCGGTGGTGCGCTGGCTGTACCGATTGCGTGCCGAGGGTGAGGAGAACCTCCCGGCCGAAGGCGGCTATGTCCTCGCGGCGAACCACATCTCGAACCTCGATCCCTGGCCACTAGGGCTCCCGCTGTGGCCGAGGCGGTTCCTTCGCTTCATGGCGAAATCGGAGCTCTATTGGTGGCCCTTGGGCCCGGTGATCACGGCCGGCGGCGGTTTCCCCGTCCGGCGTGGCGAGCATGACCTCGAGGCGATGAACACCGCGATCGACCTCGCGCGCGAGGGAAACGTGGTGGCGATGTTCCCGCACGGCACGCGGCAGCGGAAAGGGCTCGTGAAGCGGTACCAGCCCAAAGCGCACACGGGCGCCGCTCGAATTGCGCTCGAGGCCGGCGTGCCGCTCGTGCCGGCGGCGATCGCGGGGACGGACCGGCTCTCGAAGCTCGGGCCGCTGCGCGTGCGCTACGGCAAGCCGATCCCGCTGGACGATCTGAAGGGCGAGGACCCTTCCGAGGCGGCGCACGAGGCGACCGATCGGCTGATGGCGGAGATCGACCGCCTGGGTGCGGATCTGTGAAGCCGCTGCTCGTGATCGACGGCGATTCCCTCGCCCACCGCGCGTACCATGCACTGCCGAAGTCGATGCGGCGGGCCGAGGGCAAGCCGAGCAACGCCCTCGTCGGGTTCTCGAACTTCCTCATGCGCCTCTGGGAGGCGGAGGCGCCGCGCGCCGCCATCGTCGGCTGGGACACGCTCTTCGTGCCTACGTACAGGCACGAGCTCTTCGCGGGGTACCAGGGTGGGCGTGAGTTCGATGACGAACTGCTCGAGCAGCTCGACCTTCTTCCGGAGCTCGTCCGTTCGTTCGGCTTCGTCGCTGCGAAGGGCGAGGGCTATGAGGCCGACGACTTTCTCGCGGCCGCCGTCGCGCAGGAGGAGAAGAACAAGGGCACCGCCGTCGTGGTCACATCCGACCGCGACTCGTTCCAGCTCGCGAGCGAGCGGACGACGATTCTCCAACCGACGCGCGGCGTGAGCGAGCTCGCCCGTGTGGGGCCTGCGGAGGTGCGGGAGCGCTACGGCGTCGACCCGGGGCAAGTACCGGACTTCATCGCGTTGCGCGGCGACCCGTCGGACAAGCTCCCCGGCGCGCGCGGCGTCGGGCCGAAGACGGCGGCGAACCTCCTGGCGCAGTACGGCACACTCGAGGCGATGCTCGAGGACGGCCGCTTCGAAGCGCAGGCGGAGGAACTCCGGATGTACCGTCGAATGGCGACCCTGGACGCCTCCGCCCCCCTACCTCCCCTCGTAGATCAGACCCCTAACTGGGCGGAGGCGTCTTCCTTCGTACGGCAGCTGGGCATGAACGCGCAGGCCGACAGGATCGCCGCGCAGGCCGCGTAGGAGCCGTCCGCCGATCGACGTCCTGACTCACCCGGCGCTCGCGCAGCTCCACCCCACGTTTGGCCACCCGGATTCGCCCGAACGGCTCGAGGTCCTGCTAGCGGCGTTCCCTCAGGCGCGCGAAGGTCACGCTGCGGAACGCACTGCAGTTGAACGTGTACACGCGCCCGAGTACCTGGACATGTTGGAGGCACTGACGGAACCGGCCTTGCTCGACGCCGATACGGTCGCCTCGGAGACGAGCTGGACCGTGGCGCTGCTGGCCGCAGGGATCGCAATCGACGCTGCCGAGAGCTCCGGTTTTGCCCTGGTGCGGCCGCCGGGCCATCACGCCCGGCCGGGAACTGCGATGGGCTTCTGTCTCGTCAACAACGTCGCCGTCGCTGCTCGGCATATGCAGGCCGTGCATGGCGTCGACCGAGTGGCGATCGTCGACTACGACGTCCACCACGGGAACGGCACGCAGGAGATCTTCTTGGAGGACGACACGGTTCTGTTCGTCTCGCTGCATCAGTGGCCGTTCTACCCGGGCAGCGGCGGTCCAACCGAACAGAGCGAAACGACCGTGAACGTTCCTTTGAGCGCCGGCTCCGGTGACGAGCACTACCTCCTGGCGTTCGACGAGGTGGTCGCCCCGGCGGTCGAGCAGTTCCACCCCGATCTGGTCCTGGTGTCTGCCGGCTTCGACGCACACGCAGAGGACCCGCTTGCGCAGATGCGCGTCACCGCGGACGGCTTTCGCGAGCTCAGTAGCCGCTGCGCAGCGCTTGCGCCCCGAGTTGCCGCCGTGCTCGAGGGTGGCTACAACATCGCAACCTTGCCGGGCCTGGTGGCTGCGGCGTTGGCAGGGTTCTCGGAAAAGACGACGGCCGGCTGAAAGCCGGCCGTCGAAGTCGTTCGCCACTGGTCGTTCTCCACTTCGCTCCGTCCCGGGGAGCGTGTAGATCTGCCCGAAGTATCGGCAGCGAGCCCTCTGGAAGCATCGCCCGGCTCGGGGGAAGGCACTCACCCAAAATGAGTGAGACGGTCAGCCCCGCGCTATGGAAAGCACCTCGAGCGCTTCTCGGCGCGAGGAGACGCCGAGCTTTCGCAACAGGCTCTTCACGTGCGAGCGCACGGTGTGCTCGGAGATGAACAGCCGCTTGGCGATCTCGTCGGTGGCGAGATGGTCGTCGAGGAGCAGCAGCACCTCGAGCTCACGCGCCGACAGCGCTGCTGCGATCGAATCGGGCACACCCGAGCTCCGCCCGCCGCCCTCACGCACCTGCTCGAGGAGCCGGCGCGCCACGGCTCCAGAGAGCGCGGCTTCCCCCTGTGCCACGCCGCGGAGGAAATCCACGATCCGCTCAGGCGGTTCGCTCTTCAGGAGGTAGCCGGCCGCACCGCCGCGAATTGCACCGAGCAGATTCTCCTCCGTTCCGGAGGCGGTGAGGACGACGACCTCGCACTGCGGAGCAGCCTCGCGCAATCGCGGAAGCGCGCTCAAGCCGTCGAGGCCGGGCATCGAGAGGTCGAGGAGGATCAGGTCCGGCTCGAGCCGAGCGGCCGCCTCGATCGCCTCCTCGCCGTCGGAAGCCTCCCCGACCACGTCGAAGCCGTGCTGCGCCAGCAGCCCGGCCAGGGCCGAGCGGGTGAGGGGGTGGTCGTCGACGAGAAGGATTCGCTCAGCCATCAGGGTTTCAAGGCTTATCGGCGGACTGCTATCTGCCGACAAGAGTGAACATGCGACAAGACAGCAGAGACGACTTCCAGGCCTGGCTGTGGGGGGAGATCCTCCTGTTCGGCCTGCTCGGATCCTCGCTCGCGCTCTTCGTCTCCAACCACGAGCTCCAGACGAAATTCTCCCTGCCGCAGCTCGGCCTCGTGCTGCAGACGGTCATGGCGTTCGCGGGTGGGATCATCGCCCTGCTGGCCGGGATCCGGTTTGCCGTCGAGGGCCGGCGCCTCGACCTCTTCCTCTGCACCGGTTTCCTTATCGCCTCGGTGTCCATCGTCGCCTTCGCGATCGCGCCGGTCCTCGACGGTCAGCCGGTCCACCGAGCGGAGGCCTGGGCGGGCGTTGCCGGCCGCCTGCTCGCCTGGACGCTGATCGCGGCAGCGCCGTTCGTGCAGGGGCGGTCGGGACCGCGAGCACTCGCGAATACGGTGGTCGCCGCGTGTATCGCGCTCGTTCTCGGTTGGCTCGCGCTGCGCTCCTCGAGCTCCGTCCTCCCCGGGATCGATCCGCACTCCGAGACTCCCGGCCTGCTGACGGGCACGCTGGCCGCTCAGGCACTCCTGAATCTCCTGGCGGTGGTCGGATTCGGGAAACGCTTTTACGAGCGACGCGAGGACCTCGACCGCTGGCTTGCGCTGGGCTCGACCTTGATGCTGTTTGCGTCGCTGAATTACGTGTTCACGCCTGTGCTCGCGGCGGGCGCCGTCTCGCGCGGCGACGCGTTGCGGCTACTTGCATACGGACTGCTGCTCGCGGGCGCGTGGCGCGCGATCAGCTACGCCGAGTTCGGGCGCGCGGTCGCCGAGGAGCGCGCACGGGTCGCGCGCGAGATCCACGACGGGCTCGCGCAGTACCTCTTCGCCATCTCGACGCATGCATCGATGCTGCAGAACGGGGCGCCGCAGGAGGAGACGATCGCAAAGCTCCGGGAGGCCGCGAACGCTGCGCAGCAAGAGGCGCGCTTCGCGATCCTTGCACTGTCCACAGCAGCAGGAAACGCACCGTTCGACGCTGCCCTGCGCCGGTACGTCGAGTTCCTGACTGCGGACGGGCAGCTCGAGGTCGACCTCGAGATCGACTCCGACGTCAGGCTGGCGCCGGACGAGCAGATCGAGGTCTTCCGCATCGTGCAAGAGGGCCTGGCCAACGTGCGCAAGCACGCGAACGCCACGCGAGCCGAGGTCGTGATCGGCATGCGCAACTACGAGCGCTTCGTGCTCGTCCGCGACAACGGTGAAGGCTTCGACGGCGAATCGCCGGCGGCCGGGCAGGGCCTGAAGAATATTCGCGCCCGCACGAAAACGATCGAGGGCGGATTCACGCTCACTTCGAAGCCCGGTCTCGGCACGGCGCTCGAAGTCGTGCTGCGAACCTAACCGCGTACGCTTCGCGCATGAAGGACCCGGTAGCGCTGTGCGCCGCTGCTGTTGCCGGCTGGCATTCCGCGTGGCTCGCGGCGCTCGGACTTCGGTCGGCGGCCGATGTCGATGCATGGCACGCGCTGGACCAGGCGCCGCACATCTACTTCAGCGCGATCACGCTCCGCTCCGACACGCCGGCGGACGCGGTCGCCGACGCAGCTGGTGCGGTATGCGACTCGTGGCAGAACGTCGACCTCGAGCGATTCGGCTTCCGCGACTGGAGGCACGAGCCGTGGTTTCTCTGCACGCCGTCAGAGCCGTCCGACGGCGAGACGCCGGCGGAGCTCGAGATCGTACGAGTCACGACTGCGCAGGAGGTGGAAGAGCTCGAGGCGGTCAGTGTGCGCGGGTTCGGCAACGAGGACGACACGATCGAGCCGGGCACGATTCATCCGCCCGCGATCCTCGACGACCCGCGCATGGTCTTGTGGCTCGGGCGAGCCGAGGGCAAGCCGGTCGGCGCCGCGATGAGTTACCGCACCGACGAAGCCGTCGGCATCTTCGGGGTCACGACGATCGCGTCTGCAAGACGTCGCGGGTACGGGAGCGCTCTCACGCGCGCCGCCATGCTGGTCGACAGCGGGCTCCCCTCGATTCTCGCGCCGAGCCCCGAAGGAGAAGGTGTCTACCGGCGGCTCGGCTTCGAGCACGTAGGCGAGCTGCGGATCTGGAGCCGCCCCAGGTAGCGGGGGCCACCTCGTGGTCGAAACGAGGCGGACCCGGCCAGAACCTCACTTCTCTCCTATGGCAGACCCGGCCCAGTGACGCGACGGTCGCCGCGGGGAGTCTTGACAAAGACCTGCCAGCTGTACAGCGCGTAGAACATCGGTCGATCGGCGCCGATGCGTCGCGCGTAGCGAAGGACGGCATCGACGTACGCGCTTGACGGGTTGTAGTGGTGCAGCGCGGTTCGCAGATCCTGCGGTGCGCCTGAAGCGTGCAGGTAGTTGGCTGCGCCGAGGATCGCATCGTGCGCGTCTTGCACATTCCCTCCGAGCCCATATCGGCCCCACGTCGCAGGCATGAACTGCATTGGGCCCTGCGCGCCGGCCGCGCTTGCGCTGCGTAACTTGCCGAACTTCGTCTCTACGAAGTTCACGGCCGCGAGCACGTTCCATGGGACCTTGAACCTCTGCTGTGCCTCTCGGTAGTAGCTCAGCAACTGTGGTGCCGGGCGTGGGCGAGCGACCTTGATTGTCTGGACACCGATCGGAGGAGTGAGACGGTAGAGCTCGCGCTGCGCGGCGAGGAGATCTCGGCTCACCTTTGCCAGATCGCGCGGCACGAGCGCGAGTGTGCGCGTCGCGAGACCCGAGTCACGCGTGAGCAATCTGTAGATCCGCTGCTGGTAGAGAGCCTGCAAGACCACGGCTTGGGGCGCGGCGATGCTCTTTGGGTTCCAGTCGCCGATTGCCTGCTCGAGATCCGAAGTTGTCCGGACAAGCGTGCGGGCCAGGGGCTCAGGCTTTGTCGGGATCGGTGCGTTGACGCTCGGCGGGGCCGCGGCGGCGCTGCCGACGACGACCAGCGCACAAAAAAATGCAGAAGCCCGCGCGATGCGCGGGCTTCTGGTTAGCAGGCCTGTAAGCCGGATTCTGTTTGCGGTGACCATCCCTCTATGCAGCAACCCGGTCCCTCGGCGGGCCGCCTGATGGCGGGACCTGTTTGCCTTGCACCGGACGGGGTTTGGCTAGCCGCCGTGTCGCCACGACGCTGGTGGGCTCTTACTCCACCTTTTCACCCTTACCTTCAGCGTCTCCGGAGAATCGCTGCAGGCGGTCTCCTTTCTGTGCCACTTTCCGTCGGCTTTCGCCGCCTGGGTCGCCCCAGCGTCCTGCCCTGCGGTGTCCGGACTTTCCTCGAGCCGT
>DASVEU010000239.1:0-2073 GCA_036380395.1 Gaiellaceae bacterium | reverse complement strand
TTGTCGCCGGAGAACATCATCCCGGCCATCGCGACCATGACCGTGATGCCCGAGATCAGCACCGAGCGGCCTGACGTTGCGGCTGCGGCTTCGAGCGCGGCTCGCGGGCTTCTGCCGGCTGCCCGTTCCTCACGCTCGCGCTTGAGATAGAAGAGCGCGTAATCCACGCCCACCGCGAGCCCGACGAGCAGGATCACTGCCGAGACGTTCTGGTCCATCGGCACGATGTGGCTCGGTAGTGCGACGAGGCCGATGGTCGCCATGACGCCCGAGAGTGCGAGCAGGAGCGGCACGCCGACGGCGACGAGGGCGCCGAAGACGAGCAGCAGGACGACGATCGTGATCGGGATGGAGCGTTCGCCGGCCAGCTTGAGCTGGTCGGAGAACATCTTGTCGAGCGCCTTCCCGGAACTCACCGAGCCGGCCTCCTGGACGTAGAAGCCAGGATGCCGGTCGGCTGCTTTGCCCACTGCGGCGACGATTCCGTCGATCTTCGGCTTTGCGTTCTCGTACGTGCCCTTCATGTCCCAGAGGACCATGGCCGAGCGGCCGTCCTTGGAGACCTGGTCGGCATGTGCGGGATCGAGCGGCGAGCGCACGTTCTTGATGGCGGCGTTGCCTGCGATCGTGCTCTCGACGTCCTTGATCGTCGCGCGGAAAGCCGGATCCTTGACCGTCTTGCTCGAGCTCTGAACGAGCACGAGCTCGGTCTGCGGATCGATCTGCGGGAAAGCGTGCTTGAGGATCTCATCGGCCTTGTGCGCCTGGCCGACGTTTGCGTCTGCAGTTTCGATGTTCTTGGTGCCGACGAAGTTGCCGATGAAGAGTGCGGCAACGACGAACGCGAGCCAACCGAAGACTGCGGTCTTCCAGTGGCTCGCGCTCCAGCGACCCATACGGGCCGCGATGTTGTTCGAGCGCTTCAAGGGTGACATCTGGACTCAGCTCCTTCGCTTGGGGGTAAGCCCACGATCGCAGCGGCACGCCGGAGTGGAAATGCGGCTCGCAGGCCTCTTCCCAGGCGGAGAACCGCACCCGGAGCGGGGGGAAAGTACGCCTAGTTGGTGGAGCCGAGGTACGTGAGGACCGCGAGCACGCGGCGGTGATCCTCCGCGCTCGCCGGCAGGCGGAGCTTCGAAAAGATGCTCGTCACGTGCTTCTCGACTGCGCGGAGCGTGATCACGAGCTTCTCCGCAATCGCCTGGTTCGAGCGGCCTTCCGCCATCAGCCCCAGCACCTCGCGCTCGCGGGGCGTCAGCTCGTCGATCGGATCGTCACGCCGGCGGCGTCCGACTAGCTGCGACACGACCGCCGGATCGAGCGCCGATCCACCTTCGGCGACCCGCCGCACTGCAGCCGCGAACACGTCCACGTCGGAGACGCGATCTTTCAGCAGGTAACCGACGCCCTCCGCGTTCTCGCCGAGCAGTTCCATCGCGTAGGCCGGCTCGACGTACTGCGAGAGGACGAGCACACCCGTGTCGGGCCAGCGCTCGCGAATCTGCTTCGCGGCGCGCAGGCCCTCGTCCGTCTGCGTCGGCGGCATCCGGATGTCGATCAGGGCGACGTCGGGCTTGTGCATGCCGACGTGCCGCAGGAGATCCTCGGCTGTGCCGCTCTGAGCAACGATCTCGAAGCCGGCGTCCTCGAGCAGGCGGGCGATCCCCTCACGGAGCAGGACGGAGTCGTCCGCGAGCACTACGCGCACGCCGCGAAATCCCTTTCGTGCGGTGCTGAGGGGTGGAAAGCGCGAGGGCAGGCCCGGGATGTTGAGCTGGAAGAGCTGCACGGGCTCGTCGAGCCCGGGCAGCTCGTGCTCGCCCAGATCGGCGAGCTCGTGCGACGCCTTGAGCGCGTCGTGGGTTCGCTGCGAGAGCAAGATCTGGCCGCCGCTGCCCGCCTGGGCGATGCGCGCTGCGCGATGGACGTCGAGTCCGAAGTACGCGCCGTCGCGAATCGTCGGCTCCCCGGTGTGGAGGCCCATGCGGACGCGGAGCTCGACGCCCTCCGGCCAGGGGTGGTCCGCGAATGCGCGCTGGGCTTCCGAGACTGCCTCGGCTGCTTTGCGGGCGT
>DASVEU010000238.1:0-2500 GCA_036380395.1 Gaiellaceae bacterium | reverse complement strand
AGCCAGCCTTGTGTATCGACCGTCGAACCGAGTACCCCGGCCCAGCTCGGTGAAGCTCAGCCCGACGATCTCATTGCCCTCGACGATCCAGCGCAGGTCGTAACAAGCTCGATAGGTCGGCGGCCAGAACGAGCAGAAGCGGCCATCCTCGTCGACGTACCACTTGCCCTGCGTGGGACGACCGTCCGCCTCGACGTAGCTCGTGTCCCCGCCTACATCGAACGTCTGCGTCGCCCCGTCGTCGAACAGCAGCTCGCCGACCGTCACTGCTCGCGGGATCAGGGAGGCCGCAACCGGCTCGCCGTCAACGACGTCGACTTCCTGCAGGCCTTGCACAGGATCACCCTATTGCCTGGATCCGGGCTGGTTCGAACGCAACTGATATCGCTCATCGCTTTGTCCTGTTGCGCTCGAAGGTGCCGGAGTGATCCTCACAGAGAGTGGCGCGCTTGGACGACACCGACGCGACGGCTGACTCGGGGGAATCGACCCAGTCGGGCATGGCAGCTCAGGCGCGACTGGCTCAAACGCTCGGCCACCGCCTCGCACGGGCCGTCAGCTTCGCGACCACCGATCAGCTCCTGACCCGGGCACGGTGCCGCCATGTCCGCCGATCCCGCCGCGCCCCAAAGAAGCCCCGGATCCGCTCGGTGTGAACACGTGGGTTGAGCCGGAACGGCGCTGGCGGGAGGACGGGTACGCAGAGATCCGCGATTACGCCACGATCGGCGACGGTCGGGCCGTGGCCCTAGTCGCGCGTGACGGGGCAATCGACTGGCTCTGCATGCCGGACATCGATTCGCCCAGCGTGTTCGCAGCGCTGCTTGACGCCGAGCGCGGCGGCAGCTTCGAGCTGCGACCCAGCGAGCGTTACCACGTCGAGCGGCGCTACCGGCCAGGCACGAACGTGCTCGAGACCACTTTCCATACCGACGGTGGGATGGCGCGCGTCGTCGATGTGATGACGGTGGGCGGATCGGGGCTCACACCGTTTCGCGAACTGGCCCGTCGGGTCGAGGGGCTTACCGGGCAAGTTTCCCTGACCTGGCGCATCGAGCCACGCTTCGGCTATGCCGGAGGGGAGACTCGTATCGAGCGGCGGTTCGGGATCCCGATCGCAACCTCGGGCGCCAGCGCGCTCGCCGCCCAATGCTGGAACGCCGACGAGTGGACCACCGACGCCGGCGCAATCGGAGGACGCATCGAGGTACGCCGCGGTGAGTCGGCGCTGATCGCGCTCAGCCTCAGCGACAAGGAGCCGCTCGTCTTCTCATCACGCGAGCAGGTGGAGACGCGCATCGACGCCACCGCGCGGGCGTGGGCCCAGTGGTCAGCGGGCCGCCGTTACAGCGGTCCATGGCGCGACGCCGTGATCCGCAGCGCGCTCGCGCTCAAGCTGCTCGTTTACGCTCCATCCGGAGCGCCCGCCGCGGCAGCGACGACCTCGTTGCCCGAAGACGTCGGCGGAGAGCGTAACTGGGACTATCGCTTTTCATGGGTGCGCGATTCCGCCTTCACGATGAGCGCGTTCCTGGGGCTCGGTTGCGCGGAGGACGCGCGCGCGTACTTCTGGTGGCTTATGCAGGCCTCGCAGCTGACCCACCCGCGACTCCGCGTTCTCTATCGCTTGGACGGTGGCGCCCGCGCACCGGAGCGGACCCTGGCCCTGCGCGGTTACCGAGCCTCACGCCCTGTGCGAATCGGCAACGCCGCCGCAGCGCAGCTCCAGCTGGATACCTATGGCGAGCTGCTTCAGACCGCGTGGATATACGCAATTACCGGGCACAAGATCGAGGCTGACATCGCTCGACGTCTGGCCGAGATAGCGGATCTCGTCTGCCTGATCTGGCGGCAGCCCGACGCCGGGATCTGGGAGGTGAGGAGCCAGCCTGAGCACTTCACCCATTCGAAGATGATGTGTTGGATCGCGCTCGACCGCGCGTGCAATCTGGCCGAACGTGGCCTGATCCCGGCCGGGCGCGTCCGACGCTGGCGTCGGGAGGCGCAGTCGATCCGCGACTTCGTGGAGACCCGCTGCTTCTCGCAGGAGAAGCGAAGCTACGTACGCCACGCCGGCTCCGCCGAGCTCGACGCAAGCCTGCTGCTCGGCCTTCTCGGCGGCTACGGCGACGCTACGACAGACAGATGGACTGGGACGATCGAAGCGGTGCGCCGCGAGCTCGGGAACGGCTCGTTCGTGCGCCGCTACACCGGTGACGACGGGCTCGACGGGTCCGAGGGCGCGTTCCTCGCGTGTTCGTTCTGGCTCGCGGAAGCCCTGGCTCGCTGCGGCCTGGTCGAGAGTGCCGTCGGCCTGATGGATCAGCTCGTCGGGCTCGCCAACGACGTAGGGCTGTATGCGGAGGAGATAGCGCCGACAACCAGTGCCTTCCTCGGAAACTTCCCGCAGGGCCTGACGCACCTGGCTTTGATCAACGCCGCGCTGGCAATCGCCGAGGCGGTCACGTGGTGAGCGTCTGGGGCGCGATCGCCGGCGGCT
>DASVEU010000237.1:0-2328 GCA_036380395.1 Gaiellaceae bacterium | reverse complement strand
CGCCTGCTCCTCCGCACGCAGCAGCTCGCGCTGGAGCCGCTCGTGGAACTGACGGTGATTGCCGAGCCCGGTCAGCGGATCCGTGAGCGCGAGCCGCATCGCCCGTAGCGCACGGTGCGTCGAGCGCTGGTACAGCGCGATTGCGAGTAGCGGCCCGACGAGCGCCACCGACAAGACCGGCGAACGCTCCCACAGGACGACGAGCATCAGCGCCGCAGACGCCATGAACGCAAACGGCACGATGGTCGCGCGGATGTGCGTCCGCATCAGCTGGAGGTACGGCTGGCCGCTACTGAGCGCGATCGCAGCAGAGATCAACACGATGTTGACGACATTGTCGGCAGTGGCCGCGAGCACGACTCGCGCTACCACCGCACCGACGCTCTGGCCGTGGATGGGAGCGATCAACAAACCTGCGGCGAGGGCGACGAGAGCGAGAACTGCGACATTGAACGCGATCCGCTGGAGCGGTCGGTGCTGCGCGAGCTGGACGATGGCTGTCGCCGCCAGGAGAAGCAGAGCGCCGGAGGCCCAGCCGAAGAGCACGATCGCGGCAACGGCGAACACGAACGTGAGCGAGAGCACGCCGCCGCCGGTCTCTGCGTTGATCGGCACGGGGAAGCGCTCGGCGAGCGTCGCAGCCGCGGTGAGCGCTGCGAGGCTGATCAGCGCGCGACCGCTGTGTGCTGTGGTCGCGAAGGCGTAACCGGCCGCGATGAGGACACCGAGGCCCGCCAGACAGACAGGGAGAATGAGGGCGTTAAGCCGGCGGGACGTGACCGCCTGTGAGCTCACGTCAGGGTTAGAACCAGGTGAATTGGTCGAACGAGTCCCAGGTGAACTGACCCGAGACTGCCGCGACGAGCACCAGGACCGCCACGAGGGCAATCATCTTCGGCTTCCACTGCAACATCCCCAAACCTCCCTAAAACACAAAGACGCCAGACGGGTGGATTGTTTCTTTTGCAGTCGGAGTGTCGTATCCCCCCTACGGGGGATTTGGAAAAACACTGCTTCTAAGGGAGGGAAACGAGACCCGCTTCGGCGAGCGGACGGCGTCCCCACGCGAAGCGTTTTTCGTACCAACCGGAGAGGGTCGCGACGGCGACTCCGTACTTTGACGAGTGGATGAACCAGCCGTTGCCGAGGTAGAGGCCCATGTGGTCGACCTGCTTGGGCTTCGACTTCGCGCCGCCGGCTCCGAAGAAGATGACGTCGGCGGGCTGGAGCTTCGCGAAGGCGATGCGTTTCGCCGCGGGAACCTCTGCGCTCATCGCAAACGTCGTGCGGCCCTCGAGCATGTCCTGGAGGGTGCCGCCGTCCGCATATTGCTCGACCTTGTAGACGCGCCAGACGAATCCGGAGCAGTCGAAGCCGCCGTGGACCTGCGGCCCGAAGGGCGATTCGGCGGGTTCGGTGAACTCGCTCTCCCCGCCCCAGACGTACGGGTAGCCGATGAAGCGGATTGCCGTCGTGAGGACTTTCTTCTGCCAGGGCGTCAGTGCCGGCAGGATGAACGATGCCGCGAGCTCCTGGACGCCCTCGGTGTCCTGCGGGCCGAGTTGCAGGACCCGAGCTGCCGAGTAGGCGGCTTCGGCGTGGGTGGCCGGCTGGCCGGGCGAGAGCTCGAGCGTGTCGAGAGAGGCCGGGTGGTTCGTGCGGAGACCGAGCAGGCGCGCAACGGCTTCGGTCCCGAATCGAGAGGGAGGCGCAAGACCTGCGGTCTTGGCCGCCTGCGTGAAGAGCTTGGCGCTATCGGCGAGCCCGAGTGCATTCACAAGCCTGGCATCGAGAGCGGCCATCGTGACCTTCGCCAAGCTCGTCGAGCTCGGCGGGGCGGCCTCGGTATGCATCAGGCCCGCGACGATGGTCTCGAGCTCTCCGCGGGTGAGAGGATCTTCGGGTCGCGCTGCCGCCGCCTTGGCCATTATTCCGGCGGCGACTACGGTCTTGAGCTCGGCCTGTGCCCACGATGTCCCCGGCTTGGCGGCGGCTGTTGCCGGCGACAGCGTGAAGAGCATGACGAGCGCGCAGACGTACGCAAGGCGGCGGCGGCGCATTCCTGTCCTATCGGCGGCTCGCCGTTTCCCTTTAATGTGCGGCTGGTGCGGGCGGTGAGGAGCGTTTGTGGAGCCGACAAACTGGTCAATACGGCCGTCCAGGCAAAGCCCGCGCGACCTCTCTGCGGCGCCGCCGAGTCGGCGCCTTAGTTACGAACATGGACATCCGGATCACCCCCGAACCCAGCGACGAGGAGCGCCGGGCAATCCTCGAGGCGCTTGAAGAGGAAGCTCGGAGTGCTGCCCCCTCGACCTGGCGGCGAGCCGG
>DASVEU010000236.1:0-6001 GCA_036380395.1 Gaiellaceae bacterium | reverse complement strand
CCGGCCGCAAAGGCCCGTTCGTTTCCGCCGACGACGATGCAGCCCACCGCGTCGTCCGCGTCCAACCGGCGCAGCGTGTCGACGAGCTCCTCCATCAGCTCGCTCGACAGGGCGTTCAGCTGCTGCGGACGGTTGAGCAGCACGACGGCGATCGGCGCGGCGCGCTCTACGAGGACGAGCGCTTCAGAAATGCCTTCACCGCCTCCTGTGCTTCGTCGCCGAGCATGGACAGTGCGAGCCAGTCCCGCGCGTGGTTCACGGTCTCGTGCCAGGACAGGTCGCGCCAGAAGTTGAGCTGCTGCTTCGCGTAGCGCGTGGTCTGCGGAAGCTTCGTCGCGAGCTTAGCCACGTATTCGTCGACCGCGGCATCGAGCTCGGCTGCAGGAACAGCGCGATTGATCAGCCCCCACTCGGCCGCCTTCGCCGCGGGAATCTCCTCGCAGAGCATGATGATCTCGCGTGCGCGCCGATCGCCGACGAAGATCGGGAGCCATTGCGTCGCGCCTCCCGCCGGCACAGAACCGTGCTCGAGGCCGACGTGCCGGATGAACGCGTCCTCCACCATCACGGCGAGGTCGCATGCCATCTGGAGCTCGTTGCCGCCGCCGACCGCGATCCCGTTGATCCGCGCCACGGTCGGTTTGCCGATCTCGCGCAGCCGGTCGTGCGCGTCCTTGAAGGCGCCGAACCACTTCCAGTACTCCTTTGGCTTGCCGAGATAGTCGGCCGACCAGGACTTCAGGTCGGCACCGACGCAGAACGCACGCCCCGCCCCGGTCAGGACGACCACGCGGATCTCGTCGTCCCACGATGCGTCCTCGCAGGCGCGCGCGAGCTCGCGCAGCATCCGGAAGTCGAAGGCGTTCAGGATTTCCGGCCGGTTCAGAGTGATCGTTGCGCGCGGGGGCGCCTTCTCGTAGACGATCGACTCGAAGCCGAGCTCGTCCGGCGAAGACGGGCGGGGATGTGTCGGCTCAGTCAACGTCGGCGAACATCACGGTGAACTTCCCGCCCATCTCCATTGCATCCTTGCCCGTCGCCATGAATTCCTCGCTGCGTGCAGCCGACTTGAACGCATCCAGGTCCGGCCACTCCCACTCGGCGTGGTAGCGATAGGGCGGCTCTCCCATGGGTGCGCCGAAGACTCGTCCGTGACGGAACGTTCCACCCGGCACCTTGCGGCAGAGCTCAACGTGTTGCTCGTAACGGGCCGCGTCCGGTTCCTCCTCGTACAGCACGATCGCGCGAACCATTCCTCTTCCCCCTCGTCGTAGACGGCGTGAGCGTATAGCTTCATCCCGAAAACGCTCGGCCTGGTCTTACTGGGTGCCGGCGCAGCGCTTTCGCTCTACAAGACTTAGTGGCTCTGAGCCACTAAGTCGGTTTTCCTGGCTCGCCGCGCAGAGCGTGGGGCTCGATTACGCATTAGTGGCTCTGAGCCACTAAGCCCTCAGAGACCGACGATGTCGTCCGGCCGCACCGGGACCCGCGTGAGCTCGCGGCCCGTTGCCGCACGCAGGGCGGCGACCACGGCCGCCGTCGAGACGACCGTCGGCGGCTCGCCGACGCCCTTGACGCCGTACGGCGCACCCGGCTCGGCTTCCTCGATCAGTTCCGAGACGACCGGCGGCATGTCGAGCGTCGTCGGGATCAGGTAATCGGTGAAGCTCGCGTTCGTGATCAGCCCGTCGCGTGTCTGGATCTCCTCCATCAGCGCGAGGCCGAGCCCTTGTGCCGTCCCGCCTTCGATCTGCCCCCGCACGGCCTGGGGATTGACAGCCTTGCCGACATCCTGAGCGGTGCCGATCCACACGACGCGCGTCAGTCCCAGCTCGACGTCGACCTCGGCGACGACACGCATCGCGGCGCACGCGTACGCAACGTGCGCACGCTCGCCGGTGATCTGGCCGGTATCCGGATCGAGTGGCGTCGTGCGCGGATGGCGATAGATCCGCTCGACATCGACCTCCCGGCCGCCGTGTTTCTTGTCCCGCTCCTCCAACGCCGCCCGACACGCGTCACGCACGGCGCCTGACGCCATCCATGTCATCCGCGAAGCCGATGCCGAGCCCGCGGAGTCGACGGTCCCAGTCGTGTGCGGTGCAAGAACGACGTCTCGTATGCCGAGCTCGGTGCGCGCAACCTGGAGGATGACGTTCGCAACGCCCTGGCCCACCTCGGCAGCCGCACAGTGGACGGTGGCGCTGCCATCGGCATGAAGTTGCACCCTCGCTGCGGTGTAGTCGTCGAAACCCTCGGAGTAGCCGATGTTCTTGAAGCCGACCGCGAAGCCGACGCCGCGTTTGACTCCCTCGCCGCGCGTCGTATTGCCCGAGCCGCCGGGAAGGCGCATCGGATCGCGCGGGAGCTCCTCGGGCTCGGGGACGTCGAGCGCGGCCGCACGGCGAATGACGTCGGCGACCGGGAGCGTCCCGGTGACCTTCTGCCCTGTCGGCAACGAGCCGCCGGGCCCGAGCGCGTTCAGCAGCCGCAGCTCGATCGGGTCGATGTCGAGCGCGTCGGCGAGCTTGTCCATCTGCGCCTCGTGAGCGAAGCAGACCTGGACCGCACCGAACCCACGCATGGCACCGCACGGTGGGTTGTTCGTATAGACGCACGTACTGTCGATCAGCGCGTTGTCGACCGCGTACGGCCCGACTGCGAACGAGGCGGCGTTGGACGTGACCGCAGTCGAACTTGACGCGTACGCCCCGCCGTCGAGCAGGATCCGCACACGGACGTTGACCAGCCTGCCGTCGAGCGTCGCGCGGTGCTCGGCCCAGATCTTTGCGGGATGGCGGTGGATGTGGCCGACGAACGACTCCTCGCGGTTGTAGACGATCTTCACGGGACGGTTCGTGTGCAGAGCGAGCAATGCACCGTGGATCTGCATCGACAGGTCCTCGCGGCCGCCGAATGCGCCGCCGACACCCGCGAGGTGGATGCGCACCTGCTCGGGCTTCAGGTTCAGGCACGGCGCGACCTGGTCGCGGTCTACGTGCAGCCACTGCGTTGCGACGTAGACGTCGACGCCGCCCTCGCCGTCCGGCACCGCGAGCCCGGATTCCGGCCCGAGGAACGCCTGGTCCTGGATCCCGACCTCGTAGACCCCGGAGACGGTCACGTCGCCGTCGGCCTCGGGATCCCCGTGCCTGATGAGGAGCGAGCGCACGATGTTCGGGCGCGGATCGTCCCGGTAGCCGTGGCCCATCGTGGGGCGGTCGGGATGGAGCGGCTCCTGCTCCGTCGCCTTTTCCGGGTCGACGATCGGCTCGAGTGGCTCGTACTCGACGCGAATACGCTCGGCCGCGCGGCGCGCCTGCTCCGGATGTTCCGCGGCTACGAGCGCAACCGCTTCTCCGAAGTAACGCACGCGCTCGTAGGCAAGGACGGGCTGGTCCTGGAACTCGAGCCCGTAGCGCTTCTCACCGGGAACGTCTTCTTGTGTCAGCACCGCGTGCACGCCGGGCATGCCGACCGCCCCCGAGATGTCGATCGCCACGATCCGCGCGTGTGCGTGCGGGCTGCGCACCGTGTGGCCCCAGAGCATCCCTGCCGCCTGCAGGTCGCTGGAATAGGCGAACTCCCCGATGACCTTCGGAATGCCGTCGACGCGCGGGACGCTCTCCCCGACGCGTCCTAGCTCCAGCTTTGGGGCGGTGGCTTCGCTCACAGCGAGGCCGCCGCCAGGCGTACCGCATCGAAGATCTTCGCGTAACCCGTGCAGCGGCAAAGATTTCCCGACAGCGCCTCGCGGATGTCGTCGTCACTCGGGTAGACGTTGCGCGCGAGCAGATCGGCGGTCGCCACTACGAGCCCAGGTGTACAGAATCCGCACTGCACCGCGCCCGTCGAGACGAACGCTTCCTGCACCTTGTGCAACCGCCCGTTCTCGGCCAGCCCTTCGACCGTGACGACCTCGTGACCCTCGGTCTGCGCTGCGAGCACGAGGCACGCGCAGACAAGCTTCCCGTCGAGAAGCACCGAGCACGAGCCGCACTCCCCCTGCTCGCACGCGTTCTTCGACCCAGGGAAGCCAAGACGCTCGCGCAAAGCGTAGAGGAGGCTTTCGCCTTCCCAGACGTCCGCCTCGAATTGCTCGCCGTTGACGCGCAGCTCGATCCTCATACGAGGCACCGGTCCAGCGCACGGCGCGTGAGGATGCGCAGCGCGTGCCGCCTGTACAGGGCCGTGCCGCGAACGTCGTCGATCGGGCTCGCCGCCTCGGCAACGCGCTGCGGGAAGGAATCCGCGTCCCCGAGATCCGCGCGCACGAGCGTCGCCACCGGTCCGGCCGAGCCGAATGCCGCGCGCAGGTCACCGTCGACGCGCACGGCGAGCGAGACGACCGCGATCACCATCGCGTTGCGCGGGCCGACCTTCATGAACGTCTGGCGGCTCTCCGTGGCATCGACCGACACTCCGAGGATGAGCTCGTCTTCGGCGACGACGTTCCGCTTCGGTCCGACGAGAAACTCGGGCAGGGGGACCGTGCGTTCGCCGCGAACGCCCGCAATCTTCACCTCGGCGCCGCACACGAGCAGCGGCGGCAGCGCGTCGCCTGCGGGCGATGCCGTCCCGAGATTGCCGCCGATCGTTCCTCGGTTCCTGATTTGCGGCCCGCCGACGGTTCTCGCCGCCTCGGCGAGCGCAGGCAGCGCCTCGGCGAGCGACGGCTCCATTGCTTCCGCGTAGGTCAGGCCTGATCCGAGCCAGACCGTCCCGCCCTGGCGCGACCAGCCCCGCAGCTCGGCGACCTCGTTGAGATTGAGGAGAGCCACCGGTCTGGCGCGGTCGAAATTCAGTTCGACCATCAGGTCGGTGCCGCCCTGGATAGGCACCGCGTCGGGGCGCTGCGCCTTCAGACGCAACGCTTCTTCGAGGTTTCGGGGCGTCAGCACGTCCACGGGTCAAGCGTACTTCGCCGTCGTGGGAGAATCGTCGCCGTGTCCAGCGACCTCTCCCGGCGCCTTGCAGTGGCCCGAGGCGACGAGCCCGCCGACGTCGTCGTGCGCGGCGGCCGCGTCCTGTCCGTGTTCACGCGTGAGTGGCTCGACACCGACATCGCAATCGCGGACGGCTGGGTCGCCGGGCTGGGCGAGTACGAGGGACACGAGGTCGTCGATGCGTCGGGGCGTTACGTCGTTCCGGGCTTCCTCGACGCGCACATGCATCTGGAGTCGACGAAGTTGCTACCGGACGAGTTCGCCCGGCTCGTGCTGCCGCTGGGTACGACAGCGGTCGTCCTCGACCCGCACGAGCTTGCGAACGTGCTCGGCACCGATGGTGTGCACTGGCTGCTCGATGCGTGCGAAGGCCTACCGCTCGACTTCTACTTCATGGCGTCGTCGTCCATCCCCGCGTCGAAGTTCGAGTCGCCGCGGCGTCCACTCCTGAGCGGAGACCTCGAGAGCCTGCTCCGCCGCCGGCGTGTCCTCGGGCTCGCCGAGATGATGAATTTCCCGGGCGTCATCAACGGTGATGCGAACGAGCTGGACAAGCTGCGCCTGGCGAACGGCGTGCAAGTCGACGGCCACGCGCCGGGCGTGCTCGGCAAGGAGCTCAACGCGTACGTCGCCTCGGGCATCCGCTCGGATCACGAGGCGCTGACCGTAGAGGAGGGCCGCGAGCGCCTGCGCAGCGGCATGTGGCTCCTGATCCGCGAGGCGTCGATGGCACGGAACTTGCACGCGCTTTTGCCCCTGGTGAAGGAGTTCGGCACGAACCGGATCGCGTTCTGCACCGACGACCGCGACCCGGAGGACATCGCCGAGAACGGCCACATCAACGGGATGGTGCGCGAGGCGGTCGCAGCGGGCGTCGCACCTGAGGATGCGGTCGTGCTCGCTACGATCAATCCTGCGACGTGGCACCGGCTCTGGCACCTGGGTGCGATTGCACCGGGCTACCAGGCCGACCTCCTGCTCCTGCCTGACCTGGAACGGTTCGAGCCCGAGTTGACGCTGAAGGCCGGCCGTCCGGTCAAGGAGATTCCGGAGCC
>DASVEU010000235.1:0-6141 GCA_036380395.1 Gaiellaceae bacterium | reverse complement strand
GTCGGCCTTCGTGAGCACCACGATCGGTTGAGCGCCGCTCTCCCACGCGATCGTGATGTAGCGCTCCAGCCGGCGCAGGCTGAAGTCGTCGTCGAGCCCGGCGAGGAGAAAGGCCGCGTCGACGTTGGCGGCGAGCACCTGCTCGGTCGAGTCGTGGCCTGCGTTCTTGCGGATGAACGCACCTCGCCGCGGGAGGATCGAGGTGATCGTCGCCGGTGGCGTCACACCGACCCAATCGCCGACAGCAGGCAGCTGCCCGCCGACCTCGTGACCGTAGAAGAGGCGCCCGGCTGCGCGCGCTCGTAGCTCGCTCTCCTCGGCGAAGAGCACGAACTCGCCGCGGTGCTGCGCGGCGACGCGGGCCGGAAATAGATTGTCGTCTTGCAGTTGCTCGAACGCGGACGCCAGTTCGGCGTCCCATCCGAGCGCATCCAGAGCAGGCAAAGCGAGTCTCCTTTGTGAGTGAGTGAACGACAGAGATCCGCGTTACGCGGATCAGCTCACGGACTCGCGCTAGGTGTGAAAGTGGTGCCGGCTAGACGACGAGCCGCGTGGCTCTTCGGAAGGAGGCAAGCGCAGTCGTCATTTGTTCGACCTCCTTATCGCCGGGAACGCACTGACGGTAGCACGCGGTTACGGACAGCACCACCCCATGAGCGAGGGTTCCTTGCCGAAGTTGGCGCGGATGTTCGAGACCGCAGCGATTCTCTTCACGGGTACTGAGTGGATGAAGAGCCACTGCCGGGCACTGCTCCAGTCCAGTAGGAGCACGCGACCGTCCGGGGACCAGACGACGTTGCTGAAGATCCCCACGCCCTTGAAGATCTCGCGGGTGGGGCCGGCCCCAGTCCCCGTGATCTGCAGCGAGCTCTGATCTGGCCCCGCTTCGATGAAGGCGACGCTCTTGCCGTCCGGCGAGACCGATGACGCAGCAATCGTCGCAGCACCGGTGTCGATTCGTCGTAGCTGCGGCCCGCGCGGTGCGAAGATGCCGATCGTGTGCGATCCAACCGCTACGAGCAGCCGTCCGTTTGTCGTCCATTGCAGTTGTCGCGGAGCGAGCCGCGTGCGGATCACTGCGAGACGCGTGGGTCGGTCGGCATCGCGTACGACGATGTTCCCGGCTGCGTTTACGTAGGCCAGGACGTGTGACGCCGGCTGCCAAGCTGACACTCCCGCGCGCGCGTCGCGCGTCAGAACGCGATCCTGCGTCCCGTCGCCGTTGATCACCCGCAACGTCGGGCCGGCAAAGTACGCAATGCGAAAGCCGTCGAAGGACCAGCGCGGAGCCCGGATCGTGCCCTTTCGGCCGATTGACCAGTGGACGGCGCCGTTGGGCTCGAGCGCTCGCAGCTCATGTCCGCGAACCGCCGCGATGTAGATCCCGTGTGGTGACCAGGAGGCGTCGTGATAACCCCGCAACAGACGCTTCGAGCCATCGCTCTGCACGACCCATGTTCCCGCCGCCGACTTCACGAGCAGGCGGGAGTGGGGGGTCGGGAGGGAAACGAGTGCCGGAGACGCATTCCTTTCGCCTCGCACCGCGTCGCGCAGGGAGCCGAGAACCGCGTGCCCAGGTGGAGTCACCGCGGCGGCAACCACTGCGGCCGCGACGGCGACGATCGCAACCGGCCGCCAGTCGCGTTTGCGCGGCACCCTGATGCGCTCCTCGTAGGCTTCGCGCACGACCTCCCAGCTGCGGTCGCCGGCTACTCGCTCGTCCGGTGCGGGGGCGTCCCAGCGTCTCACTGCAAGTCCTCATCGAGCAGGTCGGCGAGCTCGTCCAGGCCGCGGCGTAGCCGCGAGTTGACCGTGCCCCGTGGGAGTCCCAAGGCTTCCGCGATTTCGCCGGGTGTGTACTCCAGGAGATGTCGCATGACGATCACGGCGCGATGTTCAGGTGAAAGGTCGGCGAGTGCAGCTGCGAGCGTTTGCGCGTGCTCGCCGTCCGGAGGAGCGGGAGCGGCGACGAGGCCAAGCCAGGCGTCGCCCGACTCACGGCGCAACGCGCGCGACCGGGACCAGTCGATGGCGCGGTTGACGACGATGCGGTGCAGCCATGGGCCGAACGGCCTGCGGCGGTCGAAGCGGTCGAGCCCGCGCACCGCGGCCAGGAACGCCTCCTGCGCGATGTCCTCCGCAGCGGCGGAGTCGTGCACGACGAGATACGCGGCGCGGTAGGCACGGGGCCAGTGATGTCGGAACAGCGCTTCGAGATCGGGGACCGACCCCGACTGTGCGCCCCGAATCCAGGCGCGCTCGTCGCCTCGAGAGCCCGCCATCGCGCACCGACTCTACGAGCTGGGAGTCCGCTCAGGTCCATGCGGGAGAACTACGCGACAGGAAGGCGTGCAGGTCCCGGCGGGCGGAGCACGGCGAACTGGTCCGTGATCTCGAGCTCGGGCGTCCGGAAGCGGAAGAGCGAGCCGGGCCGACCGCCGGTGGGACCGGACGCGCGTTGTCGGCCCGTCGGCTCGAGCACCTCACGCCGTAGCAGCACACGCTGGAGGTTCGTCGCGGAGACGTCGTGTCCAAGAGCGGCCGCGTACAGATCGCGCAGCTCCGAGATCGCGAACTCGTCGGGCGCGAGCGCAAAACCAAGGTTCGTGTACGACAACTTCGCGCGCAGCCGCTCGCGTCCGACCAGCACGATCGACCCGTGGTCGAACGCGAGTGGGGGGAGGTCATCGACCGGATGCCAGTCGGTGTCGCCGGGAAGCTCGGGATCGATGTCGCTCGGGACAAGGCCGAGGTAAGCGGTCGCGAGCTGCCACTCGCGCGGCGAGCGCTTCGGATCGCTCAGCGTCTCGAGCTGCTCGAGATGCGACAGCTCGCGTACGTCGACCTTTTCGGCGAGGTGGCGGCGGATCGACTCCTCGAGCGTGTCGTGCTCTGCGAGATAGCCCCCCGGAACTGACCACAGCCCCTTGAACGGTTGCCGCGCGCGCTGCCAGAGGAGCACCTGCAACACGCCGTCTCGCACCTGGAGAACGACCCCGAGGGTCACATGAGCGGGAGTAGGGTGCCCGCTGGTAGGCTCGCTCACAGTTTTCGCCCCATAGTCGCAAACCTTAGCGGAAAGGTCAGGGATGAATCGATCGCTCGCACTCCTCGGCGTCCTCGTGCTGCTCGTCGCTGCCGGCTGTGGCGGCGGTGGCAAGAAGTCCTCCGCCAGCACGACGACCACCGGGAGCACCGCCCAGAAGATCAAGATCGGCCTGGTCACCGACATCGGTGGGCTCAACGACCGCGGCTTCAACCACCTCTCGTATGTCGGGCTCCTCAGAGCGCAGGGCGAGCTGGGCATCGCGCAGCGCGTCTACCAGGCGAAGTCGACGCAGGAGTACGTCCCGAACCTGTCGACGTTCGCCCGAGACGGCTATGACCTGACCATCGGCGTCGGCTTCACCGAGGCGGACGCGATCGACACCGTGGCGACGAACTTCCCGAAGTCGAAGTTCGCGATCGTCGACGTCGACCAGACCGAGGAAAGCCACAAGCCCGCGAATCTGCTGGGCCTGCTCTTCAAGGAGCAGGAGACCGGTTACCTGGTCGGGTATCTCGCGGGCCTCGAGGAGAAGCGCAAGCCGGGCAAGGATGTGATCGGTTCGGTCGGCGGCCAGAAGCAGCCGCCCGTGGATCGCTTCATCGCCGGCTACCAGGCGGGAGCCAAGGCTGCGGATCCCGGGATCACCACGCTGAACAATTATTCCGAGGACTTCGCGGATCTTGCGAAGTGCAAGCAGATCGCGCTGAACCAGATCGGGCAGGGCGCGGGCGTGATCTTCCAGGTCGCCGGCGGCTGTGGTCTCGGCGCGCTCGACGCGGCGAAGGAGAAGGGTGTCTGGGGCATCGGCGTCGACGCCGACCAGTCCTTCCTCGGACCGTACATCCTGACCAGCGCGGTGAAGCGCGTCGATACGGCGGTGTTCGATGCGATCAAGCTTGTCGTCGACGGGAAGTTCAAGGGTGGGAACGTCGTCTTCGGCCTCAAGGACAACGGTGTCGCCATCGGCAAGATCAGCCCGAAGGTGCCGAAGTCCGAGGTCGCGAAGGTGATGCAGATCCGCGCCGACATCATCGCCGGCAAGATCAAGAACATCCCGACTATCGTGAAGTAACTAAGGGAACTGAGTCTGCTGAGGTCGGAGGTCCAACGGGCCTCCGGCGTAACACTGCTGGGAGTGGTACTCCGTCGGCTCGTTCGGATAGCCGCGCTTGTACAACCACGCCTGGAGATCCTGCGCCTGCTGTTTCGGCACGCCGAGTCGCTTCGCCACGAAGCTGGTGTTCTGCAGTGCGTAGCACTCGGTCACACCCTCGTCCTGGAAGCCGCGCAGGTGGAACGACTCGTGGGCGAGTGTGTGTGCGGCCCAGCCGGCGTTGAATTCCTTGAACCCGCACTCGCCGCGTTCGATGCACGTGAAGTCGACAGCATTCAGATGGCGCAATGCCTTGCACGTCTGCGGCGAGAGATCCGTGTGGTTGGCCGGACGGCCCAGCTCGTCGAACTGCACCCGTCCCGCCTCGCCCCGCGTGTCGACCAGGCTCGCGGCGAAGCTTGGGCAGCGGACGCCCACTCTGCGGCCGGCGAGGTCGCTGGCGATCGTGGCCAGTTGATCCTGCTCGCGTACGCGCTCCTCGTGGCGCGCGAAGCCGAGCGCCGCGAGGCCGCCGACAACGACGAGGAGTACCGCGATGGCCCGCACCGGGTAAGGATCGGCAGCGCCTCGGACAGTCTTGATTCCGACTTAGTGGCTCAGAGCCACTAAGTCGTCTCGATTCAGCGGTGGCGGAATCGCGACTTGTGGCTCAGAGCCACAAGCCTGCGAGTCAGCCGCCGGCCACCGCGCCGACGATCCGAACCTCCGACTCCTCGGTCAGCGGCTCGTCCAGCAGCCGGCGGCCGCGTGCGTCCACGCCGTCGACGTAGACGTTGACGAGCCGACGCAGCTCCCCGGCCTCGTCGAACAGGAGATTCGCGACCGGGAGCTGGCGCAAGGCCTCCCCGACGGTCGCGGCTCTCAGCTCGAAGCGCTTCTGCCCGCCCGCCTCCGCGGCGAGCGTTCCCGGCAGGAGCACGACCGCCAAGTCAGACGTGCGCGGCTTCGACCGAGAGGATCGGCGGCAGATCCCGCACCGCTTCGATCCACTCACCGCCGCCGCGGGGGGCAGTCCAGACGGAGCCGCTCTGTGTTCCGAAGTACAGCCCGCCCTCGTCGTAGGCGAAGCCCTCTCGCAGCACCGCTGACCACGCGCGGTCGGGAAGCCCGTTCGCGGTGAGCTGCCATGAAGCTCCGGCGTCGCCGGTCCGGTAGACACCGAGCCGCCCGTCGGGCGTGAAGTGCTGCTCGCCCGACACTTCCGGGATCACGTAGGCGACGTCCGGGTCCTCCGCGTCCAGCGCGAGCCCGAACCCGAAGTCCGACGGGAGGCCGTTGCCGTCGAGTCGTTCCCAGTTGTCTCCACGGTCGTCGGAGCGATAGACGCCGCAGTGATTCTGCTGCCACAGCCGGTCCGGTCGCGCCGGATGCACGAGCAGCTTGTGCACGCATTGCCCGACCTCCGGGTACTTCTCCGGATGGAAGTCGGCCGCGACCTCCTTGTTGATCGGTGCCCACGTGTCGCCGCCGTCGTCGCTGCGGAACGCGCCCGCTGCGGAGATGGCGATGTAGATCGTGTCGTCGACGACCTGGATCGAGTGGCAGCACATGCCGCCGGCGCCCGGCTGCCACTTCTCCCGCGTCGGGTGCTCGAGGAGCCCACGGTTCACTTCCCAGGTGACGCCGCCGTCGTCGGATCGAAACAGCACGCCGGGGTCGCCGCCGAGCCACAGCTCCGAGTCTTTGCCTGGCTCGACGTGCCAGGTCGCGTTGAGCTTGAGGCCCGATTCCTCCGGCAGGCCGATCTCCTCCGCGCGCTCCCAGTTCCGGCCGAGATCGGCCGAGCGGTGCACCGTCCCGCCGTAGATGAAGCTGTTCGTCGCCGCGTACAGGACGCCGTCACGCGGATCGACGATCGCGTGGTACACCGGCCAGCCGGGCAGCAGCGGGCCCTCGAGCTCCCACTCCTTGCGGTCCTCGTCGCTGCGGAGGAGGAAGAGCCCCTTCCTGGTGCCGACGGGTAAGAGCGTGGCCATCG
>DASVEU010000234.1:0-5200 GCA_036380395.1 Gaiellaceae bacterium | reverse complement strand
CACGGGGCTGCCGAGCGCGACGCTCGTTGCGATCGGGGGCTCGACGAGGGCAGGGACGAGTGACTGGATCTCGTGATTCGTGCGGCCGATCTCCGCGCCCACGTCGACACTCCAGTTGTTCGGGAAGTAACCGATCGCATGCGCGCCGCCGGCGATCGATAGCCAGGCCTCCGCGCGAACGGTCTCGGGAGTCGGATCGAGTTGCGCGCCCATGCAGTCCATCTGGCGCGCTTCGATCCACTGGAACGTGGGGCGGCCGCGTCCGAGGGCGACGAGGTCGAGCTGCGAATCGAAGACGTCACCGAAGCTGTCCCAGCGGCACCAGTTCTGCAAGGGGTAGAGATCGAACCCGAGCACGTCGGCGCTCGCGGCCAGAGCCGGGTACATCCCTCTCCCCTGCGGGAGCGGGTTGGCGCGGCTGTAGAAGTGATTGGTCAGCGTGAGGAACCGCGGGCCCGAGCCCGGGGTCTCCGGGACCAACCGCAGCGCGTCCGCAGTCGTCAGGTCGCCGGGAAGATGCGTGTCCCATTCGTCGGGTAGGTGCGTCCCGACGGTGCCGGCGCGCGCGGCTGCGGGCGCCTGTGCGTCGGCGAGCACGAACGCTCTGCCGGCGACCCACTTCGCAAGGTCGGCCCCGGTGCCGCAGCCGTTGCCCATGAAGAGGTCGATGCCGACGTCGAGATTCGACGCGACGGCGTCGGGACACTGGGCCCAGACCATCTTCGGGAACGACGGCTGCCCGTTGAGCAGGATGACCCCGCTGGAAGTCGTCGCTTGCACGGGACCGGAGAGAGCGGGAGTGGTGAGGAGGTACTCGTCGACACTTCCGGGGCCGTTTTCGTTGACGGCTGTGACGGCCACCTTGTAGGAGCTCGAGAAAGTCAGGCCGGTGAGGGCCGCCTGGTGTTCGGTGGTCGCGACGCTCGGTGCGGTCCAGAGGACCGGCGTGTCGAGCCCGTACGCGATGCGCGACGTCGCAGGCACGTTCGTCCGCCAGGCGATGGTCGCGGAGAACGGGGTGAGGGAGAGCGTGTGCACGTTCTCGATCTCCGGCGGAGGACCGGTGGGCGCGGCGGGCGTCGTGGTGGTCGCCGTCGTGTCGCTGGGCGACTCGCCTGGCGGCGGAGTGGTCGCGACGCCCGGGAGGGCGAGGAACCTCAGATCGCTGACGTACGGCGAGTTGAAAGAGACGTCTGGCGCGCCGGCTGCGGTGGATCGCGAGCTGTAGGTTGCGCCGGCTTGTGCGGCGGTTCCGGAGAGATGCTGCAGGCCGGGGCTTGACGGCCGGCCGGTGTCGAGGCCAACCGGGGTCACCGGCCGTCCGTTCGGGGGAGCGAAGGCGAGCGGTGACGGCGCTGCATAGGGGGTGCCCGACGCGGCCGGGACCGGGGCTGAGTCGGAGCCGGGCAGAGCAAGCTTGAAGCCGATCGTCGAACCGGCAACGACGGCAAGCAGGAGCCAACAGACGGTGCGCAGGGGCACTCTCTAGGAGTCGGCTTTCTGCGGCCGCACCTCTCCCTCAATTGAGGGATATGAGGCGGTAGCGTGCGGCCTCCGTGCGCCGCCCGAACGCCGATCTGATGCTGCTCGCGACGGTCTGTCTCTGGGCGCTCAACTTCACCGTCTCGAAGTACATCCTCGACCACGGGTTGCACCCGCTCGCCTACTCGTCGATCCGCTATGCGTGCGCAGGCTTCATCTTCGCCAGCATCACGCTTGCCTGGGAGGGGTCACTGCGCATCGCGCGCCGCGACTTGCCCATCGTCGTCTTCTGCACCGCCGTCCTTTTTGGCAACCAGCTGAGCTTCGTCTACGCGCTGCGCTTCACGACCGCAACGACGGTGGCGCTCATCTTCGGGACGCTGCCGATCTTCACTGCGCTCTTCGCCCGCGGGAGCGGTATCGAGCACCTGCCGCTCCGCTTCTGGATCGCCGCCGGTCTGTCCTTCGCGGGGGTTGCGCTCGTCGCGCTCGGGTCCGGCGGGAACGTGTCGTCCAACCTGAAGGGTGACTTGCTGGCACTGAGCGGCGCCGCCACTTGGGCCGCCTATTCCGTCGCGATCGGGCCACTCCTGCGCAGGTATTCGCCGTTCAGGCTGAGCGCCGTCTTCCTGCTCGCCGCCGCCGTTGCGCTATTCGTTGCGGGGTCGCGGCAGCTTGCGGATCAGAGCTTCCATTTCGGTGCGCTCGTGTGGATCGGCTTCGCGTTCGCCGTTCTCGGGCCGCTCGTGATCACGAATCTGCTCTGGTTCACGGCCATCGACCGCCTCGGCCCATCGCGGGCGTCGCTGTTCGCCAATCTGCAGCCGTTCCTCGCCGCCTTGGTCGCGCTCGCGCTCCTGTCGGAGCCGATCACCACCGTGCAGATCGTGGGCGGCGCGGCGATCGCGGGCGGGATCGTGCTGGCCCCGCGGCAGCGGCCGGTCGTCGTAGCTGCCGAGTAAGCTAAGGGCGTGGGTCAGAACGCGGACTTCATGCCCATCGACGGGTGGGACCACCTCGAGCTCTATGTCGGCAACGCCAAGCAGGCGGCCTTCTACTACGAGACCGCGTTCGGCTTCACCAAGACGGCGTATGCGGGGCCGGAGACGGGCGTGCGCGACCGTTCGTCCTACCTGCTCGAGCAGGGCGACATCCGCTTCGTCTTGACGAGCGGTTTGCGCGGCGACAGCGCGATCAATCGCTTCGCGTGCGTGCACGGAGACGGCGTCAAGGACACGGCGCTGACCGTTCCGGACGCAGGGGAGGCGTACCGGCAGGCCGTGCAACGAGGGGCGCGAGGTGTGGTCGAGCCCCACTGGGTCGAAGACGACTTCGGGCGCGTCGAGCTGGCGACGATCGCGACGTACGGCGAGAACGTCCACACCTTCGTCGACCGCAAGGACTACAACGGCCCGTTTCTCCCTGGCTTCCAGGAAGTGCCGCGGACGAACGGACGTCCGACGACCGGTGTCGGCCTGAAGGCGATCGACCACGTTGTCGGCAACGTCGAGTTGGGCCGGATGGACTACTGGGTCGAGTTCTACGAGCGGACGATGGGCTTCACGAACATCATTCATTTCGCGGACGAGCAGATCCACACCGAGTACTCGGCGCTGATGTCGAAGGTGATGGCCGACGGCGCGGGAAAGATCAAGTTCCCGATCAACGAGCCGGCCGAAGGAAAGCGGAAGAGCCAGATCGAGGAGTACCTCGAGTATTTCGGAGGACCCGGCGTCCAACACGTCGCGTTGCAGTCGGAGGACATCGTTCGTACGGTCGAGACGCTCGAGGATCAGGGGATCGTCTTCCTCTCGACGCCCGACGCGTACTACGAGGACGTCGGCGACCGCGTCGGCGAGATCGGCGAGGACTGGGACGACCTGCGCCGGCTGCGGATCCTCGCCGACCGCGATGAGGACGGCTACCTCCTCCAGATCTTTACGAAGACCGCACAGGATCGCCCGACGCTCTTCTTCGAGGTGATCGAACGCCACGGCGCACGCGGTTTCGGCGAGGGGAACTTCAAGGCGCTGTTCGAGGCGATCGAACGCGAGCAGGCCCTCCGCGGCAATCTCTGAGTGACCCTCAGCGCTACCTAGGTTCCCCTTCCGGCAGAGCGCAAGCCTTCCGGTCTTCCGGCATCTAGTCCACGGACACAAAATCCCAGCAAAGGGGTGGAAACAGATGCGCCGCGTGATCATTTTGTTCGTCCTGCTCGTCGGGGTCCTGGCGCTTGCTGCGTCCGGCCTCGCCGATCCGGGCGGAAAAGGCAAGGCCAAGAAGAACGGCCAGAATCGCTTTAGCGCCACGGTCGTCGTGCCGGATAGCGGCACCTGCCAGAACGTCTGGGCAACGGATACCAGTAACCGCAAGTGGACCGTCAAGAAGAACAACGACGGCACCTTCCGTGTCGGCCGCCAGGACAAGGGCACGTTCGTGACGATCGCCGGGCAGAGCCCCGGCGCCTGCGACACGACCGGTAAGCACGGCACCCACGTGAACGTCGGCATCAACGGCAAGTTCCACGGGTACCTGAGGGGCACGGTCTCGAACGGAACGTTCAATCCGACCGCGACGTGTGCTGCCGCGTGCATCGGGGACACCGCCGTCTTCATCTCGACGTTCTTCGGCGCGGGTGCGAAGTTCACGTGCTCGCTCGGCTACGCCGGCTGCAAGTTCAACTTCCAGTACAGCTCGCCGGACAAGACGCTGAAGTTCCATCACTGGCAGGATCGAGGGACGAACGGAGTCGACGAGCACTTCGTCGGCGACATCGCCAACTCCTAGCTTCAGGAGAGAGAAGGAGTCGTAGAAGAGCCCGCCTCACCGGCGGGCTCTTCTGTTTCACTAGCCGGGTGGATCCTCAGCGACGAACGGCGCTCGTCTCGGTGGTCGCGGCCATCCTGCTCATCGCGCTCAAACTCGGCGCGGGCCTCGCCTCGCACAGCCTAGGCCTCATCTCGGAGGCGTTGCACTCCGGCACTGACCTCGTCGCGGCGCTGCTGACCTTCTTCGCGGTGGGTGTCGCCGTGAGGCCCGCCGACGTCTCGCACCAGTACGGCCACGGCAAGGCAGAGCATCTCTCGGCCCTGGCCGAGGCGGCGATCCTGGTCTTGGCAAGCTTCTTCATCGCCTGGCGGGCGATCACTCATCTCGTCGGCGGGCGCAACGCGTCCGTGGAGGCGAGGTGGTACGCGTTCGCGGTCATCGGGATCGTGATCGTGGTCGACATCAGTCGCACGGTCATCCTTTGGCGAGCGTCACGCCGCTACCGAAGCGCGGCGCTTGCGTCGAACGCCCTTCACTTCGCCAGCGATCTCGGCGGATCTGTCGCGGTGCTCGTCGGGCTCGTGCTCGTCCGCGAGGGTCACAAGGGCGCGGACTCGGCAGCCGCGCTGTTCGTCGCCGTTCTCGTGCTGCTTGCTGCCGCACGGCTGATGAAGCGAAACGTCGATGTCCTGATGGATCGGGCGCCGGCCGATGCAGAGCAGGCGGCCCGCGCGGCGCTTGCTCTGGTCGAGCCGCCGGTGACGCTGAAGCGGCTCCGCATGCGGCAGGCAGGACCGCGGCAGTTCATGGACGTGGTCATAACGGCCCCGCCGGGCGCTGCCGTGGGGCAGGGTCATGCAGCGGCAGACCGGGTGGAGGATGCGCTCAACGCGGCCTTGCCTGGAAGCGACGTCGTCGTTCATGTGGAGCCGCAGGAGGATGAGGCAGC
>DASVEU010000233.1:0-9296 GCA_036380395.1 Gaiellaceae bacterium | reverse complement strand
CGAGGGCTCAATAGTTCAGTCCTTCTCCACGGGCGATGACCGCCGCGGTTCTCCAGAGGATTCGCAGGTCGTAACGCACCAGCGCCCAGCTCGAGAGCGTGCTCTGGCACTGGAGGTACCGGGAGTCGAGGTCCTCGTACGCGATCCCCTCGCCCTTTGTCACCTGGGCCGGACCGGTCAGGCCCGCGAGCATCCGATTCCGGTAGTCCAGGCCCTCGGCGACCTGTCGTCGCACCATCTCAGGCGGCCAGGGTCGCGGCCCGACGAGGCTGATGTCCCCGCGCAGGACATTCAAGAGCTGCGGCAGCTCGTCCAGGTACCAGGGCTTGAGCAGTCGCTTGCCGACCCAGGTCAGATTCGCCGGGTCCGCCTCGTAGAGCCGCGCGTGCCCGCCGGCGGCGCGCAGCTCGTCCAGCACGTCTCGTCTGAGCGTGCGGAACTTGAGCAGCCCGAACAGACGGCCACGCGAGATGCGGGGCTCGCGATAGAAGAAGCCGCCGCGGTCACGCCGCGAGACGATCATGTCGGCCGCCAGCGCGACGAGCAGAATCAGGATGAGCGGAGAAAGCAGCGCGACGAGTGCCGCTGCGACGATCAGATCGAGGACTCGCTTCGCGATGACGCGAGCATGTCATCAGCGTCGGGCGTGTACGAGTAGGGAAGGCGTTACCGGGCGGCTGCGGGCTCCGGTGTCTGTGCTGCCTCCGACTCCTCGGACCAAGCGGTCACCTCCTGGGAAGCGGCACCCCTCTCGACGTCGAACTTCAGCTCGTCGCCGTCGGCCTCGACCTGCACCTTGTCGCCGGGCTCGACCTCGCCGCTCAGCACCATGCGCGAGAGCTCGTTTTCGACGAGCCGCTGGATCGTGCGGGCCAGAGGCCTTGCCCCGAACTCCGGGTCGTAGCCCTCCTTGGCGAGCAGCCGCACTGCTTCTTGCGTGAACTCGAGCTCGATGTGCTGCGCCCGCAGGCGCCTCTCGAGCCGGTCGAGGAGAAGCTGCGTGATGTCCACGAGCTGCTCTTCGGTCAGCGCGCGGAAGACGATGATCTCGTCGATCCTGTTGATGAACTCCGGCCGGAAGCTCTGGCGGAGGATCTGCATGAGGTCAGCCTTCAGCTGTTCGAACGGCTCGTTCGTACGCGCCTGCTGCTGGATGCGGTCGGCGCCGAGATTGGACGTCATGATCACCACGGTGTTCTTGAAATCCACCGTGCGCCCCTGCGCGTCGGTGAGGCGCCCATCGTCGAGAATCTGCAGCAGGATGTTGAACACGTCCGGATGCGCCTTCTCGATCTCGTCGAAGAGCAGCACCGAGTAGGGGCGGCGCCGCACTTGTTCGGTGAGCTGTCCGGCCTCCTCGTACCCGACGTAGCCCGGAGGCGCCCCTACGAGCCGCGAGACCGTGTGGCGCTCCTGGAACTCGCTCATGTCGAATCTCACCATCAGGTCCTCGCTGCCGAACAGCGCGTCGGCGAGTGTGCGCGCGAGCTCTGTCTTGCCGACGCCGGTCGGGCCGAGGAAGAGGAAGCTGCCAATCGGCTTGCGCGGATCGCCGAGGCCGGCGCGCGATCGTCGCACCGCTTCCGCGACTGCTTTCACGGCCTCCTCCTGTCCCACGATTCGGCCGTGCAGCTGTTGCTCCAGGTCGAGTAGGCGTTGCCGTTCCTCGGTCGTCAGCTGCGAGATGGGGATGCCGGTCGCCCGTGACACCACGACAGCGACGTCCTCAGCAGTGACCTCGGGCGCGCGCTGCCGCCTCTTCTGACGCTCGTCCAGTTCGCCGCGGCGCGACTCCATCTGGTCGGTGAGCTGGCCGGCGCGGTCATAGTCCTCCGCCGTCGTCGCCTGGTCGCGCTCCCGCGCGAGGCGCCTCAGATCCTCCTCGAGGTTCCTCGTGTCGTCATCTTTGGTCCTGTTGCGCAGCCGCACGCGCGCACTCGCCTGGTCGATGAGGTCGATCGCCTTGTCGGGTAGGAAACGGTCGCGGATGTAGCGGTCGGAGAGCTCCGCGGCGGCGACGATCGCCTCGTTGGAGATACGGACGCGGTGGAATGCCTCGAAGCGGTCCTTCCGCCCGTGCAATATCTCGATCGTCTCGTCGACGGTCGGTTCGCGCACGAACACGGGCTGGAAGCGCCGTTCCAAAGCGGGATCGCCCTCGACGTCCTTGCGATACTCGTCCAGCGTCGTCGCGCCGACCACGTGCATTTCCCCGCGCGCGAGTGCGGGCTTGAGCATGTTGCCCGCGTCCATCGCGCCTTCGGCCGCGCCGGCGCCGACGAGCGTGTGCAGCTCGTCGACGAAGAGGATGATGTTCCCTTCGTTCTCGACGATCTCGTCGATCACCTTCTTCAGCCGCTCTTCGAACTCCCCGCGGTACTTCGACCCGGCGACCATGCCGGCGAGGTCGAGTTGAACGACACGTCTGTCGGTGAGCGTTTCCGGAACCTCGTCGTTGACGATGCGCTGGGCGATGCCCTCGACGATCGCGGTCTTGCCGACGCCGGGATCGCCGATCAGCGCGGGATTGTTCTTCGTCCGCCGCGACAGGATCTCGATCGTCTGCTCGATCTCGTCGGCGCGTCCGATGACCGGATCGAGCTTGCCCTCGCGCGCCATCTGCGTCAGGTCACGGCCGTACTGGTCGAGCGTCGGAGTCTTGCTCGTCTCGCGCGTCCCACCGCCGGCCTCGACGCCGCGGATGACCGCGCCGCGCAGCTTCGTGTGCGAGACACCGAAGCGCTGCAGAAGCTGACCGGCCTCGCTCTCGTCGTCGCGTGCGAGCGCGAGCAGCACATGCTCGGGGCCGACGTAGGAAGAACCGAGCTCACGCGATTCTTCATACGCGGCGAGCAACGCGGCCTTCGCGTCCGGCGAAAGCGACGGTGACACGTCGGTGCGCGAAACCTTGTCGGCCTCGTCCTCGATCTCGGCCGCAATCGCTTCCGCATCGGCGTCGATCTGTCGCAGCACGTGGCGAACGACGTCGTCTTGCAGGGCCGCGTACAGGAGATGCTCGCTGTCGAGGTCGAGGCTTCCCCATTCGACCGCCGTCTGCGCTGCCCGCTGCAACAGCTCGCGCGTCGCGTCGCTGAAGAACTGCGTGACGTCGACGCGCTCGACCTGCCGCTGTGCGGCCGCCGGCCTGCGCGCGCCGCCGCCGGGGGACGATTGTCCGTCTCCGAAGAAGTCCGAGAAGAAGTCGTCGAACAGACTGCCACCGCGTCCGCCGAAGCGGCTCGACATCTGCTCTTCGGCGAGATCGATCTCGCAGAGGTACTCGACCTCCTGCGTCCCGTCAGGGCGAAGCCGCACTCTCGACGCGACTGCGGGCCGTCCATGTCGCGGGCAAACGGGTTGATCGGCGGCGGCCATTGAGAATCCTCCCTGGTTGGACGACACGCTGGAGCAAGGCGTTCAGCCTTCGCCGTCTTGTACCCCGGCCGCCGGGAACCTCAACCTCGCCAGGAGAGGAAGGCCCCTCCCGAAAGAGGATCAGAGCCGGGTCGGCAGTGTTCCCCTCGGCGGTTTGGGGCGGGAGGGGTGCATCGTGAGCCGTACGGCGCTGCCGTAAGGCCCGCGTCCAATCTCGAGCGAGTCCGTCAGCTGGCGCGCCAGCCACAGCCCCCAGCCGTCGTTCCCGTTCGTCGGAGGCATGTAGCCGGCGGCGAGATCAACGATGCCCCCGCCGTCGTCCTCGATCTGGCAGACGAAGCTCTCGTGTTCCTCCCACGCGGTCACGAAAACGGGGGCACTGCCGTGGAGGAAGGCATTGTGCGCGACCTCGCCAGCCGCGGCGAGTAGCTGCTGCATTTGCCATTCGGCGAGTCCGGCCCGGCGCGCCTCAGCCTCCACGTAGGTGCAGGTGTCAGCGACGTCCCCGGGTTGGTGGGTCAACGTCTGGCGATCGTCGAGCGCGAGGGGCCGTGTGGGTGGCCCGCTCGGCGGCAGGTACGACTCGCTCGCCGACGCGGATCCATCTTCGATCACGGTGGGATGTGACTTACGAACCCCCTCGATGATCGATTCCGGCAGGACTTCGGTGTTGTACGCACAGAGCACCGACAGCGGTAGGGGCGCCAGCAACGTGTTCAGGATCGACTCGTACTGCAGCCACTGCTCCACGGCCTGGTCGCGTCGAAGAGGCGCAATCTCCCCGACGCCGCGTACGCGTGACCGTCCTCTCGCGACCTGTCCTTCGACGAACCCCACCCAGCGGCCGATGGTCTCGGCCGGGTTGCGATACCAGTCTTCGCCGTCGGCGAGCAACACCAGCGGCGAAGGCTCGGCCAACGCCGCCTGAAATGCCTCGAGATTTTCCGCAGAGGTGACGACCACGGCGCTCTCGTCCTTGTCGAGACCCTCGGCGACGAAGGGCGCGGTCAAGGAAGCGAACTCGTCGGCTGAGGTGTAGAGGAGCGCCTCATGCCGAGCTCCTGGCCCTGCGTAAGAGTCTTGAAGGATCGTCGTCATGGTCCGGGACGTGCCGCCGCTCCGACAGAGTAGCGTCCGTTTTTGCGTTTTCCAGGTGTTCCGGGAACCTACGGCTCCCCCAGGAGTAGTCTCCCTACAGTGCTGCTCAACCGGGAGCAGGAGCTCCAGTTCATCGACGGTCTTCTCGCCGATGTGCGGGTGGGGGAGGGCGGCGCTCTCGTACTGAGGGGCGACCCGGGGATCGGGCTGACTACGTTGCTTGAGTACGCCGGCGGGGCCGCTTCGGACATGCGCGTTGTCCGCGTGCCCGGCGTCGAGACCGAGTTCCACCTCGCCTTCGCCGGTGTGCAGCAACTCTGCGCTCCTCTGCTCGACGGGCTCGACGCCTTACCCGATCGGCAGCGAGCGGCTCTCGAGTCCGCTCTCGGGCTCAACGGTGGCGACTCGCCGGACGTCTTTCTCGTGGGCCTCGCCGTTCTCACGCTTCTTGGCCACGCAGCCGGCGAAGAGCCGTGCCTCTATCTCTTCGACGATGCACAGTGGCTGGACGAGGCATCAGTCGAGGCGATCGCGTTCGTCGCTCGCAGGCTTGACGCGGAGCCGATCGCTTTTCTCTTCGGCGTGCACGAGCCGACGATGTCGCGAGTTCCGCTCGACGGCATCTCGGACTTCAGGGTTGTCGGGCTCGCAGCCGAAGAGAGCCGAGAGCTTCTCCGCCGAGTCGTGGCGGGGCCCTTGGACCAGAGCGTCAGAGATCGCCTCATTGCTGAGACCGACGGCAACCCGCTCGCACTGGTCGAATTGCCGGCCGAACTCACCGCCGACCAGTTGGCTGGAATCGCCACGCTGCCTGAAACGCTTCCGTTGGGAGTCCGCCTCGAGCAGTACTTCTTGAACCAGTTTCGGCAGTTACCTGCCCCCACGAAGATGTTGCTCTTGCTTCTGGCCGTCGAGCCGGGCCGAGATCCGAACGTCTTCTGGCGTGCCGCGGCGAACCTCGGAATTTCGGCCGAGGCTGCGGGCGCCGCGGTTGACGCGGGTCTTCTGAAGATCACCCCGCGCGTGCGGTTCCGGCATTCCCTGATGCGGTCGGCGATCTCGGCGGACGCATCGGTGCTCGATTTACAACGTGCCCATCGAGCATATGTCGACGTCATCGATGCAGACGTCGATCCTGATCGCCGGGTGTGGCATCGCGCCGGAGCCTCGTCCGGCCCCGACGAGGAGATCGCGCACGAGCTGGAGGTGTCGGCCGCGCGTGCAAAGGGGCGCGGAGACAATCGAGCTGCCGCAGGCCTGCTCCAGCGGGCTGCGGCGCTCACGCCGGATCCGGCGCGGCGGGGTGGGCGCATGCTTGCCGGTGCGCAGGCCGAACTCGCGGCCGCGAACGCGGGTCGGGCGACGGCGCTGCTCGGGCAGGCGACCGAGCTCCCGCTGAGCGATCTCGAACGAGTGCAGGCAGCGAGATTGCGAGCCTCGATCGGCTTCGCGCTCGGACAAGGTGCCGATAGCGCGGTGATGTTGCTCGAGGCTGCACGCGCGCTCGAGTCGCTGGACGTGCGCGCCGCACGCGAGGCATATCTGGAAGCTCTCGAAGCAGCGGTTTACAGCGGTCGCTACGGCAACGGTGGGGCGATTCGCAAGGCGGCCGCCGCGGCGCGTGCCGGGCCGCCGGCGCCCAAGCCGGAGATCGCCGCAGATCTTCTGCTCGACGGCGTTGCCGAGCTCCTCCTGGACAACCGGGACAGGGGCGTGCCGGTCGTCCAGAAGGCGATCGAAGCGCTGAAACAGACTCCGGAACTGCGCTGGCAGGCATTCGGCTGCCTCGCAGCGATGGAGATCTGGGATGACACCGGACTGCACACACTGGCGACGACGCAGCTCGTGCTCGCTCGCGAGGCCGCCTCGCTCACGCCACTGACAATCGCCCTCGACCAGATCGCGGGCGGCGATAACGTCGTCAGCGGCCAGTTCGCAGTTGCAGAAGCGAACTTCGCCGAAGCCCAAGAGCTGGCCGCGGCGACGGGGGAGGCGGGCATTGCAAGCCACGCGAGCGCAGGAGCCCTGATCGTCTCGGCTTGGCGCGGACGGACGCCCGAAGCACGCGACCTTGCAGAGGCCAACATGCGAGACGCGATTGCACGCGGGCTTGGCCGTTACGTCACGCTTACGCAGTACGCCACGGCCGTGCTGGCGAATGGTCTCGGTCACTACGAGGAGGCGCTGGGCGCAGCGCGCTCGGCCGCCCAGGATCAGGCGCTGTATCTCAGTACCTTCGCCCTGCCGGAGCTCATCGAGGCGGCCGTACGCGGCGGCGAGCATGAGCTTGCTGACGCAGCGGCCGACCAGCTCACAGAGCGCACGCAAAGCGGCACCGAATGGGCCCGCGGCATGCTCGCTCGGTCCCGTGCCCTGATCAGCTCCGACGGAGAAGCCGAGCCGCTGTACCGCGCGGCGATCAAGCATCTCCAAAACTGTCGGGCGGCGCCTCATCTCGGCCGTGCGCACCTCCTCTATGGCGAGTGGCTACGGCGACAAAACCGACGCCGCGACGCCCGCAGCCAGCTCCGGACCGCGCACGAGATGTTCCGGTTCATGGGGGCCGAGGCCTTCGGCGACCGCGCTCGCCTGGAATTGGTCGCGACCGGCGAGCGGGTGCGCCGGCGACAGGTCGGCACGGAGGATCTGCTGACACCTCAGGAGGCGCGCATTGCGCGGCTCGTCGCGGATGGTGCGTCGAACCCACAGATTGCCGCGCAGCTGTTCATCAGCCCCCGTACCGTCGAGTATCACCTGCACAAGGTATTCCGAAAGATGGGTGTCGGCTCGCGCGCCGATCTCATGCGACTCCCCTGAGCCAAGAGGAAGAGCAGCTCCACTAGGCCGGGCGGGACGCAAGAAGCCGCAGATTCCAGCCACCAGTCTGCAGGAGCCTTGCGAATCCGCTTGCTCCAGCTCGAGACATGACTAGGGAGGTCACGGACGCGACCACCCCGGTGGCTGTCGGATGCTCGCCTAGTCGAAACGGCACTGGTTCTGTCACCGATTGGGAGAGAGGTGAAGCGTGTCCGCCAGCAGTCACGACGGGGTCGCAGTTCTTCGCAAGTCCGACTTGTCCAAGGTGCCGACCCCTTGCCGCAGTGACCTCGACCTGATCGAGCGCGTCGACCAGGCGCTCGACGTCCTGCAGGGCAAGTGGAAGGTGCACCTGCTGTTCTTCATGGCGCGCGGCGTGCGCCGTCACGGCCGCCTGCTCGCGTGCCTGCCGGGCGTGTCCAAGAAGGTCATGACCGACACGTTGCGTGCACTCGAGCGCGACGGTCTCGTCGCACGGCGAATCTTCGCCGAGGTCCCGGTCCGGGTCGAGTACTCGCTTACGCCGCTCGGGTGGTCGATGACGGAGCCCCTGATCGCGCTGTCGGAGTGGGGTGACCTCCATTCGAGAGAGGTGACCGAGGCGCAGGCCCAGTACCGCAACGGGTCGGCGAGCCTCGGCAGTTCACGGATCGCCCAGCGCTCCGCGGCGGCCTGAGCGGCAAACGAAATGGAGACCGAGTGAGAGGAGATCGATAGATGTCGCAACTTCTGCCAGAACGCAACAGGACCGGATCCGAGAACTGGAGCCCGCTGAGCGAGCTCGGCCAGCTGAACGAACGTATGCGGCGGATGCTCGATCAGACCTTCGGGGGCATGCTCGACGAGCCGGCGGGATGGATCCCGGCGGTCGACATCGAGGAGCTGGAGGACGCCTACGTCGTCGAAGCCGAGGTGCCTGGGGTCAACCGCAAGGACGTGAACATCGAGGTTTCCGGCAACGAGCTGACGATCAGCGGCGAGATCAAGGAGCGCAAGCGCGAAGGCATCATCCGCCGGCGTGCGCGCCGGGTCGGCCAGTTCGAGTTCCGGGTCGTGCTTCCGAGCGAAGTCAACCCGGAAGGGGTCGACGCGAAGCTCAACGACGGTGTGCTCACGGTTCGCATCCCCAAGGCGGCGGGTGCGCAACGGCGACGCATCGAGGTCAAGTCGGCCTGAGGGGGCCACTGAGAGGGGCCGGCCACCGCCGGCCCCTCGCTTCTAGCACCTGTGTCGGCCTGATCAGCCGAGCTTGTGTAGCTGGTGCTTCCTCCCGCAGAATGAGCCCAAGCATGTCGGTGAGCTACGAACTGGTGACGCACAATGCTGCCGCGAAGGAACGGACCCGTCAGTACGCGTCGGAGGAACCGCTCAGCCCGGGGGAGGTGCTCCAGCTCGGGGGGCGGTTCTGGCTGGTGGAGAGCATCGATCAGCCAGACGGGGAGAGTGAGGTTCCGCGCGCGATCGCGAAGCCGGCGCGCTATCGGCTCCGCCTCAGGCATCCCGACGAACGCGAGGAGCTGGGCGCCCTCCGCAGGTTCCGGGCGGGCTCGCCTCGGCTCGGGCACGCATTCACCACGCTCGAGACCGGCCAGCCGATCAGCTGGCAGGTGGTCGAGGAGCAACTCGCCCGAGCCGACGACGGCGATCCGTTCCTCGACCTGATCGCAGAGCGTGACTACGCGGAAGCCGAGGGCGAGCTCCCGGACCACGAGCTCGAGCACGCGCTGGAACGAGAGCGCGACGAAGGCCTCCCTTCGGGCGCCGCGACGGCGATCGCGCGAGCCGTCGAGGAAGGGCTGGATGTCGAACTGGTCGCACTCGACCCCGGAGAAGAGCCTGACTGGCCGGAGTCGCTGCGTTACATCGACGCACTCATCTTCGAGGAGATCGAGGACGACCTGTTCGAGCAGTGCGGGGTCGACGTTGCCCACGACCGGCGAGAGACCTGGCTCGGCATCGTGAAGGAGCGCCTGCGGGCGGATCTCGAGGCATTTCGCAACGACGTC
>DASVEU010000232.1:0-2150 GCA_036380395.1 Gaiellaceae bacterium | reverse complement strand
GAAGACACGTAGGCCCGGCTCGGGACGTCGAGGCGCAAGCAAGCGCGCCCAGCGCCTGGCTGCCCGGGCGTACCGACCTGCGCGCGCCGTGTCAATCGACACGGTGCACGAAGCCATCCAGAAGTCTTTCCCAGCGAGTGTCGAGTCGCTCATCGCTGTACGTCTCCGCTTTCGCGCGAGCGGCGACGCGCAGTCGCGAGACAAGCGCCGCATCGTCGTGGACGCGCTGCACTGCGGTTGACAAAGCCTCCACGTCGTCGACGTCCGCCTGCAAGGCCTCGACTTCGTCCACCAGCAGCTCCTGCGCCTGCCCGACTCTCGTCGTCACGAGTGGGACGCCGGCCGCGGGAGCCTCGAGCGATGCCTTCGGCCCACCCTCCTGCCGAGAGGTGACCAGATAGACATCGAGCGCGTGATAGGCGCGCGCAAGCTCGTCGCGGGAGCGTAGATAGACGTGGTGGTGCGGAATCCCCAGCCGCTCGAGCTCGCGGCGGACATAGCCCCGCGCAAGCCCTGTCAGGAGCACGAAGAGCTCCGGAATCGAATTACGCAGGCGGTCGAGAGTCGTCACGAGAATGTCGGGCCCCTTCAGCAGCTTTGGCTCGGATCCTTCGCCTAGACCAACCCCGTCCTTGACGAACGAGCCGACGACGAAGGCCGACTCCGGGAGGCCAAGCGCCCCTCGTGCCTGGCCCCGAGTCGTCGCGTCGCCAAGCGGGAAGCGCTCGACCTCGACCCCGATCGGAATGCGAAAGACGGCGTTCGAAGCGACTCCGGCCGCGATTGCCAGCTCGTGCATCTCCGCGTGCGTCACCTGCACTCGTTCGATTCGGTCGGCATGCCGACGCAACAGGTCGAAGGCCTGGTCGAACTCCGGGTACCCGTCGGTCCCGGGGCGGCCGTGGAAGTAGCTGAGGCCCAGCCGGTGCGACGACTCGGTCCAGCGCGGACGCAGCGCATCGAAGTGACTCGGATGGAACACGGCCTGCTTCTTCGCGAAGCCCGCCCAGGACGATGGCGGGACCTCGTAGCCGAGCCGTCGCGCCGTCGCCGTCAGGCGCGCCCGATCGTCGTCGATCGACCACCCGATGTCGTCACCGAGTACGAAGAGCCGCGACGACTCGGGCCACGTTGCTGTCCTGGCCGGGACGTAGGCGCCGAGTGCCAGCCGCGAGGGCGCGGAGACAAGGCGTCGCAACGCCGTCGTCACGCGCGCAGCACCTCCGAATACCTGTCGGCCACCTCCGAGAGAGCAGGAACGCGAATGGCCGCGCGGCGCTCCTCGATCTCCGCGGCGAGTCGCGCCAGCACCTCCGGAAGTTCTTCCGGGTCGTCGAACCCGATTCCCGCCTTCCCCACCAGCTCGGGATGCCCGCCGCTTCGCAGGAAGGCGGCCGGCAGACCGCAGGCGAGGCCCTCGAGCAGAGCGTTCGAGCAGGGGTCGTCGCGACTCACGGCAAGGTAGATGTCGTGTGCGCGCAGCAGATCGGCGAGCGGCTCGGACGCCAGCGGCCCCACGACTCCGATCCGTTCGAACGTCGCCTGGGTGTTGCCGGCAAACGTAGCCTCGTAGAGGTCGAAGTCGAGATTTCGGTCGAGCCAGCGAAGCAGTTCGGCGCCTTTGCGCGGGTTCGCGGACCAGCTGGTCGTGATCACGCGCAGACGGCGGCCGGCGAGCGGCTCGCGGGCGGGCGGTCGATAGAAGATCGCGGGGTCGACCGCGTTCGGGATCACCACCGGGTTGCGCAGATCGAATCCCAACTCGCGGTGCATGTCGAGGCTGTAGCGCGACTGGAAGATCGTCGCGACGGCGAGATCGTGGTTGATCTTTACGATCCGCCGGTCGGTGCCGTCGTCGAATCCGCGATAGACGCCGATGGGGCCGTCAACGCGGTGGACCATGCGTGCCCCGTCTCGGGCGAAGCGGCGGAGCCGACGGAAGTCGAAGTTGAACGAGTTGTAGAGGCAGGCGGGCGTGCGGCCCGAGAGACGATTCACTTCGACCGCAAGCCCACGACGTCTGAGCTCGGCCACGAGCGCAAGCAGGAACTGGTTGCCGCCGCCGTACGGCGGCGGGTGGAACTCGTGGAAGACGGAGACGTCCGCGGCGCCGCTGCGCGATGACCTGAAGTCACGTTCGGTTCGCGCGC
>DASVEU010000231.1:0-3567 GCA_036380395.1 Gaiellaceae bacterium | reverse complement strand
CGAACCGCACCGTGATCGCACCACTCACCGCGCTCGGACCAAACCCTCCACTGGAACGCACGGGTCTCCTCGTAGCGGGGCAGCCGCGCTATCTCTTCGTCGGACGCTTCATCGAGCGAAAAGGGATCGACGTGTTGCTCGCCGCGTTCCGTCACGTCGATTCTGGGGAGCTCTGGTTGGCCGGTGACGGCCCGCTCCGTTCCCTCGTGGAGGGAGAGGCGAAGAGAGATCCCCGTATTCGCTTCCTCGGATACGCAGACGAGGAGTCGCTACCTGAGCTGTACCGCCAAGCGGACATCCTCATGGTGCCGTCGCTCTTCGAAGCATGGGGTCTCGTCGTTCACGAGGGGCTCGCATACGGGTTGCCCGTGATCGCCACCGATCAAGTCGCAGCCGCCGATGATCTCGTCAATTCTGGCATAAACGGCTACGTCGTCCCTGCCGGTTCCCACGAAGCGCTCGCGGAGGCGATGGGCTCGGTTGCGGAGTGGTCGTCTGCGCAATGGAGCGACGCCGCCGCGCACACCAGAGAGACGCTTCCGAAGTACGGGATCGACCCGGCGGCAGAGGCGTTCGTCCGAGGTTGCCTTCTCGGCCTTCAGCACCGTCGCGGACTCAACGCGCCTGGTCATGCGGCCGGCGCAGGTATGTGAGATCTACGTACGCTCGCGCGTGTACGACCAGCGCAGGTCGTCGTCGAGCGCACCTCGGGCGAGTAGGGACTTAAGGCGCGAGAGCCGCGTGTACAGGTCGAACCCAGCGGAAGTAAGCCGAGCCGCGCGGAAAGCATCGAGCAACTCTCGAGCGCCGTCCCGAGCCGTCCACTCAGGCCTGGCGTCCGGCAGCGTCTCGGTCAGCTTCCCAAAGTCGACGCGATAGCTCCGTGGATCGGGGCCCGCTCCCTCCGCGTACTCGATCTCGCAGCCCGTAAACGTCTCCCGCACGATCTCGGCCAGATCGCGGACGCGGTAGTTCTCGTCGTTCGCGCCCACGTTGAATGCCTCGTTCCCGACGAGTGCGATCGGAGCAGCCAATGTGGCCGCCGCTGCCGCAGCGATGTCTCGAACGTGAACGAGAGGCCGCCACGGCGTCCCGTCGCTCATGATCATGATCTTGCCGGTCGTGAACGCCCAGGCGGAGAGGTTGTTGAGCACGACATCGAGACGAACACGCGGCGAGGCACCGTAGGCGGTGGCGTTGCGCATGAAGGTCGGGGCGAACTCACCGTCCGCGAGCTCGGACAGCGCCTCCTCCGCTCGCACCTTCGACTCTGCATACGCCGACAGCGGCCGGAGCGGCGCCTCCTCGGTCATGAGCTCGTCCGTTCCAGAGGCTCCGTACATGCTGCAAGACGAGGCGAAGACGAACCGCCGAACGCCGGCCTCCTTCGCCTTCCGCGCAAGCTCCACGGTGCCGCGGAAGTTGATCTCTCGCGTCAAGTCTTCATCGAGCTCGCCGAGCGGATCGTTCGACAACGCCGCCAAGTGGACGATCCCGTCGTATCCCTCGAGCACGTCGCTCGTGACGTCGCGAATGTCCATGCGAAGGGTGGGCAAGTCGAGCGTGTCGTCGAGGAGGTCGCATCCCTCGTAGAGGAACGTGTCCAGTCCGGTCACGTCGTGACCGGCCTCCTTGAGCATCGGCGCCGCGACAGAGCCGATGTAGCCGTGGTGCCCGGTAACGAGGACTTTCATCCGAGGAGCGCGTCCGCGCTCATTGGGACGTAGACCGCTAGGCGTGTCGTGGTTTCTCTCGGACGAGGCTGATTCCCCACGGACGCGCCTATGGCCACGGAACGCGCTCTCCGCTCTCAGAATCCATGTCTCATTATGTCAAGCTCGTTGCCCCCGACCCACTCGGTGGCCTCGCCGCGAACCTAGACGTATGGGTGGTCCTTCGACCGCGCCGACTCCTCTGGGTTGCAAAGCGCACTTGTCGAGCGCATAGTCACGCCGCGGGCTGCGCTGCGGCGCACCACCCCGCGGCATAGTGGCGTCGAGAGGAGACACTGTGGCAACCGGCGTTCCCTGTGAGGTGCGCTCACTCCGCGCGCGCCGTCCTTCACTCCTCGGCTTCGTTGGGAGCCTCGCGGTCGCGGCCTTGCTCCTCGTGGCCTCCGGGCAGGCGCCGAGCGCGAGCGCTGCCCTTCCGCCGGGGTTCCAGGAAACGATCGTCTTCAGCGGGCTCGACCACCCGACGGCCCTGCGCTTCTCGCCCGATGGCCGGATCTTCGTGGCGGAGAAGAACGGCCGGATCAAGGTGTTCGACGGCCTCGCCGACACGACGCCGACGCTCTTCGCCGATCTCAGCACGAATGTCTACAACTTCTGGGATCGCGGCCTGCTCGGACTCGCGCTCGACCCCGCCTTCCCGAGCCAGCCGTACGTCTACGTGCTCTACACGTACGACCACGAGCTCGGAAGCTCTGCGCCCGCGCCGCGCTGGGGCACGCCCGGCGTGCTCTCCGATTCGTGCCCGACGCCGCCGGGGCCCACAGCTGACGGCTGTGTCGTGAGCGGCCGTCTCTCCCGCCTCCAGGCGTCCGGAAACGTGATGGTCGGGAGCGAGCAGGTGCTGATCGAGGACTGGTGCCAGCAGTATCCGAGCCACTCGATCGGGTCGCTGGCGTTCGGTGCGGACGGGGCGCTGTATGCGAGCGGCGGCGACGGAGCGAGCTTCAACTTCGTCGACTACGGCCAGGACGGGAACCCGCTCAACCCATGCGGGGATCCCCCCGGAAACGTCGGGTCCGTGCTGAGCCCGCCGACCGCGGAAGGCGGCGCGCTGCGAAGCCAGGATCTGCGTACGAGCGGCGACCCCGTTTCCCTGGACGGGGCGATCGTGCGTGTCAATCCGGCGACGGGCGAGGGCCTTCCCGACAATCCCCTCGCCACGAGCCCGGATGCGAATGCGCGCCGGATCATCGCCTACGGCCTCCGTAACCCCTTCCGGATCAACGTGCGCCCTGGCACGAACGAGGTCTGGGCCGGCGACGTCGGCTGGAGCACCTGGGAGGAGATCAACCGCGTGGTGGATCCGGGCGGGCCTGTCGAGAACTTCGGCTGGCCCTGCTACGAGGGCCAAGCGCGGCAGTCCGGCTACGACGGCGCCAACCTGAACGTGTGCGAGAACCTCTACGCACAGGCGGGCGCGGTGACCGGCCCGCACTTCGCCTATCACCACAGCAACAAGGTGGTCCCGGGCGAGTCGTGCCCCACGGGGAGCTCCTCGGTGGCGGGGATCGCCTTCGGCTTCTATCAGGGAGGGCCCTACCCGGCCTCCTACGACGGAGCGCTCTTCTTCGCGGACTACTCACGCGACTGCATCTGGGCGATGAGGAAGGACGCCAATGGGATCCCGGCGCCCGGCCTCCTGGAGACCTTCGTCGCACCGGCCGCCAACCCCGTCGACGTGCAGATCTCACCGGCCGGCGAGCTCTTCTACGCCGATTTCGACGGCGGCACGATCCGTCGCATCCGGTTCGTGAGCGCCAACCAGCCGCCGGTCGCCGTCGCGACCGCGAATCCGACCAGCGGAGCGGCGCCGCTGACCGTCAACTTCGACGGC
>DASVEU010000230.1:0-21313 GCA_036380395.1 Gaiellaceae bacterium | reverse complement strand
CCTCTCGATTCGTCAGCCCCTCGGCGACGAGGCGTGCGACAGTGAGTTCCGACGTCGTCAGCGCTGCCCACCCGTTCGTCTCGGGCTCGGCGGTGACGAGACGCCGCCGCACGCCGAGTTCGCGGAGGCGGCTGCGGACGCGTCGGGCGTCCCAAGGCGCGCCGAGCTCGGTGTAGAGGGCGAGGGTACGGCCAAGAGCTTCGACCGCGCTTTCGCGGTCCGTCGCGATCAGTTCAACGCCCAGGTCTTCCAGTGCGGCCGCCAGCTCGAGCCGTCGCGGAGTGCGCTCGAAGAGATCGACCGCCTCGCGGAGATCGGCGTGGTTTGACTCGAGAAGACCGCGAACATGGGCCGCGGTTGCCGCGATCGAGGCGACGCCAGGGTTCAGCTCCGATCGACGCCGGCTTTTGAGGAGCGCGAGCTGCGCGAGTTCGCCGTCGCGTGCGGCGAGTCCGATGCGCGCGAGCACCACCTCGTCGGCGATGTCGAGCGGAAACCGCGGCAGGATGCCTCGGCCGTCGGGTTCGGTCGGAGTTCGGAGCCAGCCTCGTGCCGCTTCGGCGTCGCCCTCGGCCATCGCGAAGAGCGCGAGCAGCCAGCCTGCGTGACGCCGCACCGCGGGCGTGCCCTGCTCGAGCATGACGTGCGCGATGCCACCGAGGCGACGTGTCTGACGGGTGTCGCCGGTATGGATCGCCAGTCGCCCAAGCGCGACGATGCCGGCGGCGTCGAGCACTGCAGCCGCGTGGGTTCCGTCCTCGAGGGCGAAGCGGCCTTCGAGCGCAGCCGCTGCCTCGGAGATTCGTCCAGTCCGGAGGAGCATGCGGCCGTGCCAGGTCTCGAACATCTGGTAGGCCCAGCCCTGCCGGTCGCGCTGGGCGGCGGCGAGGCCGTCGGCCGCGATCGCGAGCGCCTCGTCGTCGCGGTCGGCGACGCTCAGGAGTTCGCCGTGCCACATGTGCGCGAGGCGCAGGCGCTGGTCGTCCCCTGCGAAGATTCCGTCTCGATAGGCCGATGTGATCAGCTCGTGCGACGGGCCGAAGCGGTCATCGGTGTACTCGAGTGCGCTCTCGGCGACGCGGAGCGTGAACATCGCTCGAGCATCGTCCCCAGACTCGACCGCTGCACGCGTCTCCTCGAGCACCGCACGCCCCTCGTCGAGGCGACCGGCGGTGACGAGATTGTGGAAGAGGCAGGCGAGGTGGCGAGCGCGCAGGGTCTCGGGGAGGTCGGGTAGGTTCAGGGCGAGGCGTCCCGCCCCGATTCTGATCTCGGGCGAGATCGCGAACATGCCGGCGATGCTGAGGCGGACTTCCGCCTCCTGCAGGGCGGGAAGCGTCTCACGCAGCGCGCGGTCAGCGAACGCGATTGCCTGCTCGCTATCGCCTGCAATGTGCAGCGCGATTGCCGTCGTCGCGACGATCTCACCGCGCTGCGGATGGTGGGCCGGCGCGATCGCGAGCGCGCGCTGTCCGAACTGCGCGGCGGTACCCGAATCGGTAGTGACCAACGCCTGCGCTGCCTCGAGCAGCGTCGTGATCGCCACCTCGTCGCCGAGCTCGGCGCTGGCGGCGAGTTGCACAGCAACTTCGACGGGCAGGGCGCCGACTTCGAGCAGGACAACGGCGGCCTGGCGGTCGAGTGCGCGGCGTGCGGTGACCGGAACGCTTGCGCGCACGGCCTCGCGGGTGAGGTCATGCCAGAACGCCAGCTTCTCGTCACGCTCGACGAGCAGGTTCGCCTCGAGGAGCTCCGCGACCGGCCCGAGTAGGTCCGAGGCCGGCTGCCCCAGGGTGCGCGCGAGTTCATCGAAGGTGAAAGTGCGGCCGAGGGAGGCGGCGACTGTAACAGCGTCGCTTGCCTCGTCCGAGAGCCGGCCAAGGCGCTCGCGCATCTTCTCGTGGACACGGCGGGGCAGCCGGTTGTCGATCAGCTGGGCGCGGCCGTCGACGACGCGGATCCGCTCTTCCTCCTGGAGTCCAAGGAGCGTTTCGACGACGAGGAACGGGCTACCGTCGGCTTCCGCGAGCTGCTTCAGGATCGACTGATCGGGTTGCGCGGCGAGTATCTCCGCGGCCAACTGCACGACTGCGTCGTCATCGAGTGGGCCGAGGACGATCGTTTGTGCTCCGTCTTGCTTCAGGTGTTCGACTGCGTGCACGAGCGGCGTCGCTTCGCGTGGCGGCCGAAGCGCGATCACCCAGGCGATCGGCAATCCCATCAGTCGCGTCGGCAGTGTGCGGATCGCCGCGACCGTTCCGGCGTCCGCCCAGTGGGCGTCGTCGACGGCGATCAGGAGCGGTGACTCGAGCGCCGCTCGCTCGAGCAGTTGCTGCAGGTCGCGCAGCAGCCAGAAGCGTTGCTCGGGCTGCGCGTGAAGCGTCGAAAGGGTGCCGGGATCGAGCAGTGGCTCGGTTCCGTCGAACAGCGCCGCGAGGAGCGTTGCGAGCTCGACCATCGTCTCGCTTGAGTCGGCTGCGCTGCGGCCGACTCTGATGCCGAGGCTGCGAGCGATCGCCGCGGCCTCGGCGAGTAGGCGGCTCTTGCCCATGCCTGCGGCGCCCTCGACGACGACCACTGCTTCGGCCCCGTCGGAAAGGCGCTCGAGCTCGCCCCGAATCAGCGCGAGTTCCGCGTCGCGTCCATGGAACTCCCGCGCTGGAACTGTCGACATCCCGCTCCTCCCGGCGAGCATACCCCAGACCTCTCGAGCAGCTTTCAAATCGCAGGATCGTGCGATGCGCAGCGACGCCGGGCCTGCCCACACTGGTGGTCCCACAACTCAACGAAGGGAGTGGTCGAAGTGAACGGCCGGCCCAACATCGTTCTCGTCCACGGCGCCTGGGCTGACGGGTCCTGCTGGAGCGGCGTCATCGAGCGCCTCCAGGCAGAGGGCTTCCAGGTGCGAGCGCCGCAGTTCCCGCTGACCTCACTCGCAGACGACGTCGCACGGCTTCGCCAGGTGCTCGAGTTCCAGAACGGCCCCACGATCGTCGTCGGACACTCCTACGGCGGTCAGATCATGACCGCGCTCGGGTCGGACGCCCCAGACGTCGTCGGCCTCGTCTACATTGCCGCCTTCGGTCTCGACCAGGGTGAGTCGCTCGGGGCGCTTCTCTCGCAGGGACCTGTCACACCGTCGCTCGCGCATCTCTTCACCGACGCGCGCGGTTACGGCTGGCTCTCCGAGGACGACTTCGTCAACCACTTCGCCGCCGACGTCGACCCGAAACGCGCCCGTGTCCTGTACGCCGTGCAGCAAGCCCTAGCGTCCTCCGCGTTCACCGACGTCATGGGCGAGCCGGCGTGGAAGTCGTTGCCGACCTGGTACCTCGTCGCGCAGAACGACGAGGCGATTCCGCCGGACGCCGAGCGCCAGTTCGCCGCGCGTATGGGCGCGACCACCGTCGAGATCCCCGCGAGCCACGTGGCGATGGTCTCGCATCCCGGCGAGGTCGTCGACCTGATCGAGAAGGCGGCCGAGTCGGTCGGCGCCGCGGCCGCCCGCTGACCGCCTACGAGAAGGGCGGACCACATGTCAGTCACAGAAGTCGCTTCGACCCAACTAGTCACGGCCGGCAACGCGATCGAGTACGCGTACCGCGACCTCGGTGAAGGTGATGTTCCGCTGGTCCTGTTACAGCACTTCCGCGGCAACCTCGACAACTGGGACCCTGCTCTCATCGACGCGCTCGCCGGGAGTCGGCGCGTGGTCACGTTCGATAACGTCGGCGTCGGCGCCTCGACAGGGAGCACGCCGAACACCATCGAAGCAATGGCCCACGACGCGATCGCGTTCGTCGAGGCGATGGAGTTTCAGCGGGTCGATCTGCTCGGCTTCTCGATCGGCAGCTTCGTCGCGCAAGAGATCGCTCTCATCCGCCCCGACCTGCTGCGGCGCGTCGTGCTGGCGTCCTCGGCGCCGCAGGGAGCAGAAGGGATGCACGGCTGGGCGCCGGAGGTCATCGGCGCGATCGGTGAGCCGGAAACGAACCCGCAGGGATACCTCGAGGTCTTCTTCGCCCCGACGACCACGAGCCGCGAAGCGGGACAGCAAGCCGCCGGACGCATCTTCGGGAGGACAGGCGACCGCGACGAACCGACGACGTGGCAGACCCGCCAGGCGCAGTACGACGCCGTGTGCGCGTGGGGCATCCCCAACCACTCACTGCTCCAGCGAGTCGCCGCGATTGTGCTCCCCGTGTTCGTCGCCAACGGCGACAGCGATCCAATGATCCTCCCGCGCTACTCCCACCTGCTGGCAGGGCTCCTGCCGGACGCGCGGGTCAAGATCTATCCCGATTCGGCGCACGGCTTTCTCTTCCAGCACCACGAAGAGTTCGCCGCCGACGTCCACGCCTTCCTCGAGGAGACGAGCTGATGCCGATGATCGACGTCTACGCCGCCGAAGGGACGTTCGCGGATCCGCATGGACTTGCGCGTGACCTCGCGGCGGCAGTCATGCGTTGGGAGCAGGTCCCTGATCTGCCGCTCTTCGCGAACAACACCGCCGCATTCATTCACGACATGGATGCAGCCGCGATCTCCAATGTCGCGGGGGAGAGCAACTACGTGCGAGTTCAGGTACTCACCCCGGTGGGGGTACTCGATCGCGACAAGCAACTTGGTGTCGTGAAGGAGCTCACGGATATTGTCGCGGCTGCGGCCGGGGACACCAGCTTGCGCGAGCGCACCTGGGTGCTCCTGTCCGAGTCGCCTGAGGGTGGCTGGGGGATCGGCGGTCACGCCAACACGAACGCCGACATCGCGGCCGCCGCGCGCGCCGCGCTCGCGGGCCAGTGACCTTTCAGCGGCCCACCGCCTGCGCGACTCCAAGCAACGAGACTCTCATGCCTCGCGTCGCCGTCGGAACCGAAAACGGCAATCCCAATCGACCCCCACTACCAGGACGACTGCGACGGTCAGCTGATCGTCTCGATCCACGGCTCCCCCCTCAACGGGCGCTCGTGGCCTAGGCCCGAGCCGCATTTTCGAGCTCGGCGTTCCAAAGCGAGGGCCACGCGACTGGTAGCAACTGGAGCCCGGCCGGTTCTCCGAGGAGGGCCTCCGCTTCTACGACCGCGTGCTGGCGGAGATGCGGCGGAACGGGATTCACCCGCTAATCAGGGGGCCCTACCACCCGAACGCCGTCGGCATGGCCGCAGTTGCCCGCCTCGTGCTGAAGACCCCGAGGCCGACGAGTCGCTAAAACGTCCATGCATGCTGTGGTTTCAAGTAGTGCGCTGCTGTCGAGGCATCGCCACCGCTGTTGTTCTCGTTGTCGGGCTGGCGACGCTGCTTGGCCTTCTGGACCGTGTCTTCTGGGTGTTCGAGATCGCGGACGTGTTCCGTCTGCAGTACCTCGTCCTGCTCCTCGCTGCGGCGCTTGCTGCGTTGATGCTGCGCCGATCGAGGCTCGCCCTCGTCGCGGTGGTGCTCGCGGCCGTCAACGCGGTCGTGATGGGGATTCCAGTCGCGGCGACGGCAACAGCCGTCGGGGCGCGGCCAAAGGGATCGCTGCGCGTGCTGGTCACGAACGTCGAAGTGGGCAATACCGACTTCGCAGCGGTCGACCGGCTCGTCGCACAATCACGGCCGGACGTGCTCGGCCTGATCGAGTTGACGCCGCCGATGGCGCGGCACCTTCACGCGGCTCTCCCGGCCTACCAGGTGCGTATTCTCGACGTGCGCGACGACGCGTACGGGATCGGCGTCTACAGCCGGCTGCCGCTGCTCTCTGCGAAAATCGCGCGGTTTCCGTCCAACGGTCCGCCGACGGTCGTCGCGCATGTACGCGTCGCGGGAAAACCTGTGGCTGTTATCGTCACCCATGTCCACACGACGTTTGCAGGCTCGATCCACGTGCGGCACCTTGACGCTCTTGCTGCCGCAGCCCGGTCGCAGTTCGGCAAGCGCGTCATTGTTTGCGGCGATTTCAACACGCCGCCCTGGTCGGGCCCGCTTCGGGACTTTGCAGCGAAGGCGCACGTCCGCGACCTCTACGGCGGCCGAGCCTGGGCCGGCTACAGCTGGCCGACGTGGGGCTACGCCTTGCGAGTGCCGCTGGACAACTGCTTTGTCAGCAACAGCGTCGCCGTCACGGGTCATCACGACGGATCAGGGGTCGGATCGGATCATCGCCCCCTTGTCGTCGACATCGGCGTCCTGAAATGACGACGCTCGCCGAGGCACATCCCGCGTGGGATCGCCGTCGGCTCGTGTACGGGGATTGGACCTGGCTCGTCCGCGATGGGTTGGATGTGCTTCGGCTCGCGTTCATCGCCGGGACGATCGTGTTCGCGGTCCAGGGACGCTCCACCGCGGTTGCGCTGACCGCAGCATCAGCCGTGCTGCTGATCGCACGGGTGATCGACCTGCCGCGCTGGTTCGACTTCGGCCTCATCGTCGCGATGAGCTTGATCGCCTGGGGCACGGCGCTCAGCCTCTACGGCAGCTGGTTCTACTACGACAAGATCGTCCACGGCCTCTCCCCGGTCGGGTACGTGCCGGTGCTCTACATCGCGCTCGTGCGGCTCGGAGTCGTCCCCGACCCGGGTAACGCGATCCGCGAACGGAGAGTCGCGCGAATCAGCGGCATCTTCATCGTCACGCTCGCGATCGGCATGGCCGTGGGCGCCGGCTACGAGAGCGTTGAGTGGTTCGAGGACAAATTCCTCGGCGGCCACTTCGTCGGAGGGCTCTGGGACACCGAGACGGATCTCCTGTGCGACGAAGGCGGGTCGTTAGTCGGTGCGTCTTTTCTGACGGTGTGGGCCTTGCGGGGGTGGACGAGCCGCCGACTGACGGTCGTACCGGTACCAGGCCCGACGGAGACTCCGGTCGAGACGGCTGCCGACCGTCTGCGGCCCGGGCGGTCTCAATGGCAGCGCCGACTCCCCGGACTACCGCTCGCCGTGCTCGGTGCCGTCGCGGTCGCGGCGGGAGCTCTCCTGCTCGCGTTGCCGACCCCAACCGTTCGTACGGTTGGGATCATCGTCGGCATCACGCTCGTGGCATCTGCGGCAGTCGAGATCGTGGAGCTTGCGCGACACCACGATCGCGTCAAGCGCGCCGACCGCCTGATCGCCATCGCCGCTCTGGCGGGCGCGGGCACGGTCGTACTCGCCTGGCCCACGATCTCGCAGCTCGCTCTCCTGTACGCCGTGGGCGCATCGGCTGTCGCTCTCGGAGTTGCCGAGGCCGCTGCTCTGTCCACGCTGCCGCTCAGCAGCCGTGAGCGTTGGCTCGGCGCCTTGTCGAGCATCGTTGCGTTCGTCTTTGGAATCGCGATGCTCGGGCGGCCAGGAGGCAGCCTCGGCGCAGTGATCAACCTGCTCGGGCTCTACCTGGTGGTGATCGGCGCGTTGCGCCTTCTGCAGGCTATTGATGCTTGGCGCCGACAGCGACGCGCGCACTGATGCCGCAGGTCTGTCGGGTCTCTCGCGTTACCTCATGATCCCAGCAGCGATCGCGTTTCGCTCCAGTCGAGGATGAGCTTGCGTTCGGCGAAGTACCAGCTCTGGTCGATCTTGGTGAATGTGTCGAGGTAGCGAAGGGATGCGATCATGATCTTGCGGTCGCCGTCTTCGGTGTAAATGTGGTGGGCGATCGTGTAGCTCTCGCCAGTGGCGCGGTTCCCCTCGATGGTGACCGTGCTCTGGCCGTTGAAGTGCGTCGTCACCTCGTAGCGATTCAGGTCTTCGAAGACGGGTGTGAGCGCTTCTCGTCCTTGTAGGACGTAGGTCGGCTCGCTGCCTTCTCCGTCCATGTAGACGACGAAGCGGGTGTCGTCGGTGAAGAGCGCCTTCTGGCCCTCGGCGTCGCGGCGGTCGGCGCAGTGGGCGTACGCGTCGAAGAGCTCGCGCAAGGCGAGCCGGCCGGCAGCTTCGGTTGGAGAGAGCTCGGTATGGACGGCCACCGATAAGAGCTCCTCAGAGTCGGATCAGGTTGACGCCGGCGAGCGGATGGTGGATCTGCTGCATCGCGCCGCCTGTCGCCAGGTTGCCGAGGTCGATCGAGGCGAACCCTGCGTCTTCGAACAACGCGACGACCTCCGCCTTTGCGTCGGCGTCGTCGCCGGAGACGAAGATCACGCGCTGGCCGCCGGCCTCGTGTGGATCCGATGCGAGCACTTCGGCGCCGAGCGTGTTGGCGGCCTTCGCGACACGCGCGCCGGCGACGAGCTCGGCGACGAGCTCGCTCGACGTTCTCCCGTTCAGGTCGTCGGCAGCCCAGTCATTGGTCGCGTCTATGACGATCTGGCCGTTCCATTCGAGGCCTCGCACGGCGGCAGGTACTCGGTCCCAGGGCACAGCGATGACGACGATGCCGGCCGTAGCTGCCTCGCCGACGGTCCCTGCGGTAGCGCCGACTTCCGACGCGACCGCCGCCAGCGACTCCGGGCCGCGGCTGTTCGCAATCACAACGGTGCGGCCGGCGCGCAGCGCGGTCCGCGCCATCGCTTGCCCGAGCCGCCCGGCGCCGATGATTCCCACTGAGCCGGTCACGGTTGCCCGTCGTATTCGGATGCGAACAGGTAGCTCACTGCAAGGCTCCGATACGGTCGCCAGCGGTCCGACACCTGAGCCACTTCGTCTTCGGTCGGAAGGTGGTCGAAGCCGTACGCTCGTTGGATCGCGCGCCGGAGCGCGAGGTCGCCCGAGAGAAAGACGTCGGGCCGGTCGAGAGCCACGAGCAGGAACCCGCGCGCGGTCCACAGCCCGACTCCGGGCACCTCGGTCAGGACTGCCTCGACCTCGTCGTCGGTCATGCGTGAGAGCGCCTCGTCGCTCAGACGTCCGTCGACGAACCTTTCCGCAAGCGCGCGCAAGGTCTCGCCCTTTCGAGCCGAGAACCCGCTGTCGCGCGGCACCTGCGGATCAGCCGCGAGCAGCTCGGCGGGCGACGGCAGATGGCCTCCGAACCGCTCCTGTAGATGCGAGACGATCGCCCGAGTCGAGCTGACCGATAGCTGTTGGCCGGCGACTTGGAAGACGAGCGTCCCGAAGGCATCGAGCGGAGGAAGCTCGTCCATCCAGGCCCGCGGACGGAAGTCCGGCCGCGCGTCGATCAGCCGCGCGAGCACCGGGTCCGCCTGACGAAGGAACTCGCGCGCCTCAGGATCGGCAATCGCGGCTCGCTCGCGGGATGGAGACTCCACGTTCATGTTTTTAGCAGCCGCTCGGTGAGCACGATCTCGATTACATCAGCCACCGTCTCTTCGCGCGCCCAGTCACGCTGGAGCTCGACCGCGAGCGCGACCCAGCTGATCGGACGGCCTCCGGCCTGGACGACACGTTCCAGGCCGGCGCGATGGGCTTCCTCGGAGGTGCCGCCGATCGCGTCGACGACGGGATAGACGTCGTAGCCCTCCCGTAACGCGTCGAGTGCGGGAAACGTCATGCAGATTTCCGTCCAGAGCGCGCAGGCGATCAGCTTGCGCCGGCCGGTGGCGCGCACGGCGGCGACGAAGTCGGCATCCTCCCATGCGTTGGTGGTCGTCCGGTCGATGGGAGGGTTGTCTTCGAGCAGCTCCGCGAGCTCCGGCACGGTTGGCTGTCCCCGTCCGGTCGCGACGTTGATCGTCGAGTGGACGATCGGCAGCCCGAAGGCTTTGGCGGTCTTCACGGTCGAGACGATGTTCTCGAGTAGCAGGTCGCGATCGATCGACCGGACCCCTGCGAACTGGGACGGCTGGTAGTCGATCACCACGAGCGCCGAGTTCTGCGGCGTGAGCAGGTGATCGCCGACCGGATCGCGTACCGGGAGGCTCGCCATCAGGGATGCACCTGCGAGCCGTAGCCGAGGTCGAGCCGGATCGACTGCATCACCCAAAACGTCGTGCTCTCCGTGAACACGTCCGCGGCCGCGATCACGCCGGTGTACTTCTCGATCACGGGCGCCGCTGCGGTGGCGGTGACTTCGTCGAGGTAGCCCTTCAGCGCTGCCCAGACGTTCTCGCCGTACTTCTGGAAGTAGGGCGTCGGATCGACGGTGTCGATCGCCTTCCTCGAGCTCTCGGCGATGTCCGCCATGTACTGCTGGTGCAGCGTCACGTCGTCCCGCGTGCCGAGCCGGCCGTTGTGGCCGCCGATGAAGTGCTTCCACGAGTAGGCAAGGGCGTTCGCCGGCGCCTCGACGTAGCCGGGGATGTCCTCGGTCAGGTTTGAGAGGTAGATCGGCGCCCAGCCTGGATTGACGATGTCGATCAGCATGAGCGTGTCGTGGTCGGGCAGGTGGATGAGGATGTTGTCGGGCGAGTGGTTGGGTCCGTGCCAGGCCAGGTCGATGCGCTCGCCGCCGATCTCGAGGGTGCGGCGATCCTGGAACGTTTCCTCGTTCGGCGGTCTGGCCGGGTCGTCGTCGCGCAGCAGCAGCTGCCGCGTCTCCTCGTGCCCGATGCGGGTGACGTTCTTGTCGAACAGCGAGGACGCGCCGGCGTGGTCGGCATGGTGATGCGAGTAGATGAGGTGAGTGACCTTGTTGCTGACGCCGTTGGCGGCCGCGATCTCGTCGACAGCGCGCTGGATGTTGTTACCGATCGTGGGCGGCGCGTCGAGCAGCACGACGCCGTCCGAGGTGGTGAGGAAGGCCGACTGGTAGGTGCCGTCGGTGATCCAGTAGAGGTTCCGTTCCACGCGGCCGACGTAGTAGCCCTGGTCGTTCAGGGCAGGGCCGAGCGCCGAGCGGGGGACCGGCGCATAGTCCGGCAGGGCGGGCGTCTCGGTCGCGCTCACGTCGGCACCTCTCCCGCGACCGCGGCGCCCGCTTCGTCGAGATCGAGGATTGCACCGTTCAAGCCGGCCTGGTGAAGGTCGCCGCCGGGCATCTCGATCCGTCCGGCGTCGGCGACGCCGCCCGCCTTCAACGGGTCGAACCCGGCAGCGCGGATCAGCCGTTCGACCGTTGTCGCAGCCGCGTCGTCGTCGGTGGCGTAGAAGAGCACGGCCCGCCGTGGCTCGCGGTTTGCGCCGCTCGCGAGCGTGTCCGCGGCGAGTGTGCCGAATGCCTTCACGTAGTGCGCGCCCGCGGGGAGCAGGGCAGCGACCACGGAGCCGGACGACTGTTCTTCGGGCAGTGTCCGAATCATCTGGCCGCTCTTGTCGAACCCGAGCGGATTCGAGGGATCGACGACGACCTTGCCGTCGAGCAGGCCCGCATCCCTTGCCATCAGTTCCTTGATCGTGTCGAGCCAGACGGCGAAGACGACGACGTCGGCGTCCGCGATCGCGTCTTCGACGGAGGCGGCGCGTGCGAGCGGCCCGAGTTCCTGCGCGAGCGCTTCCGATCGTGATTTGTCCTTCGCGGCCAAGACGACGGACTCGCCACCGCCCACGAGGTGCCGGGCCAGCGCGCCCCCGATGTTTCCAACGCCAATGATTGCGGTTGTCAACTTGACTCCTTCCCGAGTTGCGGATTCTGCGCAGGCATCGTCGCCCCTCGGCCGGGCGATCGCATCCCAGAAATCCGTAGTCCATGACCCTGGTGGCATGCTCCCAGGATGGCCACGAGGGCATCCGGGGTGCAGTTGCTCGGGCGCCAGCGCGAGCGCGAGGTGCTCGACCGCGTGCTGGAGGCGGCGCGCGACGGCCAAGGCGGGGTGCTGGCGGTGTACGGCGAGCCGGGCGTCGGCAAGACTGCGCTGCTCGACTATGCGATCGAGGTGGGAGCGGACTTCCGGGTCGTCCGGACAGTCGGAGTCGAAGGGGAGATGGAGCTGGCGTTCGCGGCGCTCCAGCAGCTGTGCTCGCCGAGCCTCGACCTCATGGACCGCCTGCCCGATCCGCAGCGGGACGCCTTCGAGGTCGCATTCGGCCTCAGCGCGGGCCGGCCTCCGAATCCGTTCCTCGTCGGGCTCGCGGTCCTCAACCTGTTGTCGGAGGCGGCTGAGGAGCGGCCGCTCCTCTGTCTCGTCGACGACGCGCAATGGCTCGACCGTGCGTCGGCGCGCGTGCTCGCGTTCGTGGCCCGCCGCCTTCTGGCCGAGAAGATCGCGATGGTCTTCGCAGCGCGGGAGCCGATCGACGCGCTCGCCGGCCTCGCGGAGTTTCACGTCGAGCCTCTCGGCCGTCGGGATGCGCGGGCGCTGCTCGACTCGGTCCTGCCGGCCAGGCTCGACGAGCGCGTGCTGGAGCGGATCGTCGTCGAGACACGCGGCAATCCTCTTGCCCTCTTGGAGCTGCCGCGCGGCCTGACGCCGGCACAGCTCGCCGGCGGGTTCGGGCTCCCGGCGGCGCTGCCTCTCTCCGCTCAGATCGAGGAGAGCTTCGCGCGGCGGCTTGCACGACTGCCGCGTGACGCGCGGCGTCTGCTGCTCGTAGCGGCGGCCGACCCGACCGGGGACGCCGCGCTCGAGTGGCGGGCCGCCCAGCGTCTCGGAATCGCGGAGTCGGCCTCGCACACCGCCGAGTCGGACGGCCTGCTGGCTTTCGACGCCGGTGTCGAGTTCCGACATCCACTGGTTCGCTCGGCGGTGTATCGAGCAGCGGGAGCGGATGAGCGGAGCGAAGTCCACCGCGCGCTCGCTGAAGCGACCGATCCGACGATCGACCCCGACCGACGCGCGTGGCATCGGGCGCAGGCGGCGTCGCGGCCGGACGAAGACGTCGCCGCCGAGCTCGAGCGTTCCGCAGCGCGCGCTCAGGCGCGTGGCGGTTTCGCCGCCGCTGCGGTCTTCCTCGAGCGCTCCTCCGTCCTGACGCTCGACCGCGCCCAGCGCGCTGCGCGGGCACTCGCCGCGGCGGAGGCGAAGGAGCAGGCGGGCGCTCTCGACGATGCGCTCGCGCTTGTTTCGAGCGCGGAGGCAGGCCCGCTCGACGACGTACAACGAGCGCAAGTGGACGTCATTCGCGCTCGCATCTCCTTCGCCGCGGATCGTGGGAGCGAGGCGCCGCCGCTGTTGCTCACGGCGGCCAAGCGCCTGGAGCCGCTCGACGGTGCCGCCGCGCGCCAGATCTACCTCGATGCACTGACGGCCGCTCTCTTCGCTGGTCGACTCGGAGGCGAGGTCGATACTCGACAAGTGGCGGCCGCGGCACGTGCCGCGCCTCCGCCGGAGCCGCCGGCGCACGGGGCGGACCTTCTCCTCGACGGATTGGCGGTCCTGATCACCGACGGGGCGGCGGCAGGCACGCCAGTCCTGCGCAAGGCGCTGACCGCCTTCGGCAACGACGAGATCGGAACAGACGAAGGACTCCGTTGGCTGTGGCTCGCGGGTCGCGCAGCCGGGTACATCTGGGACTACGAGAACTGGGATGCACTGACGCGGGCGCAGGCCCGCATCGCGCGCGAATCCGGTGCCCTGACCGTCCTGCCGCTCACCCTCAGCACCCGAGCAGGAGTCGAGCTGTATGCAGGCAACCTCGCCGACGCGAACTTGCTGATCGCTGAAGCGAATGCGATCACCGATGCGACCGACAGTCGCGATGTCCCGTACGCGCCCCTCGCGCTCGTCGCGTTCCGCGGTCGCGAGCCGGACGCATCGCGATTGATCCAGGCGACGACCGAGGACTTCCTCGCACGTGGCGAGGGCATGGGGCTCACGCTCGCGCAATGGGCGACTGCGTGTCTGCACAACGGGCTCGCCCGCTACGACATCGCGCTCGCCGCCGCGGAGCAGGCGGCCGAGGACCCCCATGAACTGTGGTTTTCGCCCTGGACGATGGTCGAGCTGATCGAGGCCGCGACACGCAGCGGCCAGAACGATCGCGCGGCGAGCGCCCTCGAGGTGCTGAGCGAGACGACGAAGGCGAGCGGCACGCCCTGGGCGCAGGGCGTCGAAGCGCGCTCGCGGGCTTTGCTCGCCGACGGCGAAGCGGCCGAGACGCTCTACCGTGAGGCGATCCAGCATCTTCGGCCGACGCGCCTCCGGGTCGACCTCGCGCGCACGCACCTGCTCTACGGCGAGTGGCTCCGGCGCGAACGGCGACGGATCGACGCGCGCGCGGAGCTACGGGTGGCACACGAGCTCTTCTCCGAGTTCGGGATGGAGGCGTTTGCGGAACGCGCTCGGGTTGAGCTCGAGGCGACAGGGGAACGCGCCCGCAAGCGGACGTTGGATACGCTCGGCGACCTCACGCCGCAGGAAGCTCAGATCTCACGCCTCGTCGCGCAAGGACACACCAATCGGGAGATCGCGGCTCAGCTGTTCATCAGCCCGAGCACGGTCGAGTACCACCTGCGCAAGGTGTTCCGCAAGCTCGGCGTCAAGTCGCGCACGCAGCTTGCACGCCGGGTGGCGTGATCGTCTTTCGGGCTCAGCTCAGGAGCGGCGAGGGCGGGATGCGCGTCGTGCCGCGAACGCCGTCGAGGACGAATGCGACCTCGTCGAGGTAGCACCAGCTCCAGTCCTCGCCGGGCTCGAGGGAGCGGATGATCGGATGCGACGTGGCGTGGTGGTGAGCAGTCGCGTGACGATTGGGTGAATCGTCGCAGCAGCCGACGTGGCCGCAGGTGAGGCAGATCCGTAGGTGCAGCCACTTGCCGCCGTCGCGCAGGCATTCCTCGCAGCCGTCGACGGAGGCCGGGAGCTCGCTCAACTCGACCTGGTCAAGGTGAGTACAGAGTTCGCTCATCCGACTCGGCTTGCGAGAGCTGCGAGGTGCGCGTGGACGAACTGCACGGCCATCGATCCCTCTCCGACGGCGGCGGCGCAGCGTTTGCTGGATCCGGAGCGGACGTCGCCGGCGGCGAAGATACCGGGAACGCTCGTCTCGAGCAGGTTGTCGGCGCCAGCTGCGTTGCCGGTGAGGATGAAGCCGTCGGCGGCGCGTGCGACGGCGTCGTCGAGCCATTCGGTGCACGGTTGTGCGCCGAGGAAGAAGAAGCAGGCGGCGAATGGGAGGCGCTCGCCGTTCTTGAGCGTGACCTCTGCGAGTTGGCCTTCCGTTCCGTGAAGGGCGGCGATCTCGCTGCCGTCGCGGACGGCGACCCCGTAGCGCTCGAGCTCACGGATCAGGTAGTCGGACATCGTCTCGCTGAGGTCGGCTCGGCGGTGGAGCAGCGTGACGAGGGCGCCGCCGCGAGCGAGCCAGACGGCGGCCTGTCCGGCGGAGTTGCCGCCGCCGACGACGGCGACGCGTGAGGCGCCGCACTGCTGCGCCTCGGGCGGCCCGGCCGCGTAAAACACGCTCACGCCCTCGTAGTCGCTCAGGCCGTCGAGGGGGAGCCGCCGATAGGCGGCGCCGGTGGCGAGCACAACCGCGCGTGCTGCGATCTCGTGCTCCTCTTCCAGTCGTACGAGGTGTCTTCCGTCGCCGGGTTCGAGCGCGATCGCGCGGTAGGGGGTCGCGGGTCGGGCGCCGAACTTGCGTGCCTGGCTGACGGCGCGGCTGGTCAGCTCGGTGCCGCTGATCCCTGCCGGGAAGCCGAGGTAGTTCTCGATCCGGCGCGACGATCCGGCCTGGCCGCCGAGCGCGGTGCCCTCGACGATCAGGGTGTCGAGTCCCTCGGAGGCGCCGTAAACGGCGGCGGCGAGGCCGGCCGGGCCGCCGCCGACCACGAGCAGGTCGACCTCCTCGCGCGGCGCCAGCTCGCGCCCGATCCCGAGCGCACGCAGCACCTCACCTCGCGAGGCGTGCTGCAGCTCGGTGCCCTCTGGGAGTCGTACGAGCGGCGGCTCGATTCCGTCCGGCGGTGCGATCTCGTGCCAGGTGAACGGGAGTCGGTTGGCGCGCGCGAAGTCGAGCATCTGCATCGTCGCCTCGGACGAGCGGGGCCCGACGATCTCGAGGCCGATCCCTTGGACACGCTGGAGCGCCTCTCGGCGGGCGATGAAGGTCGAGAGGACGAGGTCGCTGAGCGGTCCGTCCTCGAACAGAAGCGCACGCAGCGCGTCGCGGTCGACTGCGACGTAGCGCAGCGGCTTCGTCACGACCGCGGTCAGGAAGACGGTTTGCCCGGAAAGCAGGTTCAACTCGCCGAGGAAGCTCGAGGCGCCGTGGCGGATGATCTCGTTGCCGGCCGCATCGCGGATCGCGACCTCGCCCTCGCGGATGGCGATGAACGGATACGTCGCATCCCCCACCGTGAACAGCACGTCGCCGACATCCGCTCTCCTCTCTTCGCCCGCCGCGGCGAGTGTCGTCAGCTGCGAGGCGGACAGCGAGGGGATGGCGGGAGCGGCCATCGTGCGAGCGTAGCCGCGCGATGGCAGTCTGTGGCGAGGGCCGCTCTCACCAACATTTCATCTGGGCTCCGTAGCGTCATGAGCTCTAGCGCGTGGGGTGCTAGCGAAAGGACGGGCCACATGACAGATCGTGCTACCAACTCCAAGGCACGAATGAACCGAGCACTGGTGCTGCCGATGGTTGGAGTGGCGCTCATCGCGGCTCTGGTACTTGGTGCCGGCCCTTCGACAGCGGGAAAGCCGAAGCCGCCGTCCTGGGCGCTGCACGGGAGCTACTCCGCGAAGATCGACCCCGCGAACTTTGTGGCCGCGGTCGACAACCGCTACTTCCCGCTCAAGCCCGGCACGACGTTCCACTACAAGGGCTTCAAAGGCAAGACCCCGCAAATCGACGACATGGTCGTAACCCGTCAGACCATTCGGATTCTGGGAGTGACGTGTACTGTCGTGCGCGACACGGTCTCGCAGCATGGGAAACCACTCGAGCGAACGTTCGACTGGTACGCGCAGGACAAGCAGGGCAATGTCTGGTACATGGGGGAGGACGCCCGAGAACTCCAGAACGGCCGATTCGTTCGCGCAAATGACTCCTGGAAGGCTGGGGTCAACGGAGCCAAGCCGGGGATCATCATGCGCGGCAACCCGAGGCCGAACGAGGTGTACCGGCAGGAGTATTACCCGCCCGGCGGGGCGCTGGACCAGGGGCGCGTGCTCGGGCTCGCCGTGAGCGTGAAAGTGCCGTATGGGACCTTCACGAGGTCGCTCGCCACGATCGAGTGGAGCCCGGTCGAACCGCAGTTTGAGAAGAAGTACTACGTAAGTGGAATCGGCGAGGTCAAGGAGCAGGTGACCCAGGGCGGCCACGAACGGTTCGAGCTGGTCAGCCTCACACACGGCTGAGCGCGCCCAGCTCGAGCGTTGCGGCCTAGAATCCGGCATCCGACGAAACTCAAGGGAGGCGAGATGGCGGTTGGAATCCTGACGGCAGCGCCCGAGTTCACGAAGCAGGTCTACGACGACGTCACCGAAAAGATGTTTGGGCACCCCGCCCCTATGCGGGAAGATGAGGCGCCGGAGGGGCTGATCGTCCACAGCGCCGGCCAGGGCGAGCAGGGCTACTACGTTTACGACGTCTGGGAGTCGCGTGAGGCCTTCGATCGCTTCATGGAAGAGAAGCTTGGCCCGGCGCTTGGAGAGGTCATGGGCGGCCCGCCACCTGAAGGCGGAGCACCGCAATACTTCCCGATCGACGTGCTGATCATCCCCCACTGAGCGCCGACGCCAGGTGATCGGCCGAATCACCTGGCATAGCGCCCTACACGCCCTCCGCCGCGTCGACGCGGCCCTCGGCGACTGCCTCGAGCAGGTGTCGATGGTCTCGCTCGTTGAGATCGGCGTACCCCGCGGCGAATTCGGCGACGGCGCGATCGAATCTGTCGCTCGCTCCCAGGTAAGCGGCAATCGCGATTCGGTCGCCTGAGCGCGCATGTGCACGTGCGAGCGTCCAGCCGCATGCAGTGGCAGACGCAGTGAGGCCTCGTGGCAGGATCGTCTCGACGTCGACCGAGGTCTTCCAGTCCCAGAGCTGGCGGACGTAGAAGTCGTGCGCCCGGCCGTCGAGCTCTTCGTCCGAGTGAACCCAGCCGAGGAAGATGTCGCTCGCGGCCTGCATCAGGCGTTGGCCCACCACGACTCGCTGCCCGTGTGTGGCGAACGGGCTTCTCCCGAGAAGTGGCTCGAGCACCGACGGCAGCGCCTCCTTGATCTGGAGAAAGAGCGGGTCTCCGTCGTCGCGACCGAGGAGCAGCATCACCCAGGAGCGTGTACCGACACTCCCGATGCCGACGACTTTGCGGGCGAGATCGGCGTAGCGGAAACGCTCGATCAGCGTCTGCCGCTCGGCTGGAAGCGTTCGACGGTAGCGGCGGAAGAGCGCGTGTAGGAGCGGCTCGAGACCAGCTTCGTCTTCGCGCTCGTCGAGCTCGGCGACCGGGACGATCAGCGGTGGGTCCGAGATGAACCTTCGTTCTCCGTCGACGGTCTTGGTCAATCGTGCGAGCGCGAGCATCCGATCGTGTCGGTGTCCCTTCGCCTCGGCCCGTCGGAGTGTCCGCCCGAGCTTCTTGTCGTGGGCCTCCATCAGCTGTTGGTCGATCGCTTTCGCGTCGAGCCGCGCATACCAGACGTCCAGCTCACCCATCGCGGCGAATCGCCGCATCGCCTCTCGGTACGAGCGCGCGGCCTCGAGCACGGCGTCCTTGCGTTCAGTGCGTGCGAAGCTGCGATCTCGCCCGGCGATCTCGAAGCTCGTCGCCAGGCGTTTGACGTCCCACTCGAACGGGCCGGGAAACGTTTCGTCGAAGTCGTTGAGGTCGAACACGAGGTCGCGTTCTGGGGACGCGTAGCCGCCGAAGTTCAGGAAATGGGCATCCCCCGAGAGTTGAACCCGCAATCCGGCCGTAGGCGTCGAGGCGAGATCGTGTGCCATCACGGTCGCCGCGCCGCGAAAGAACGCAAGCGGCGAGGCGACCATGCGCCCGTAGCGAATCGGAATGAGCTCCGGGACGCGTAATTGGGCCTGCGACTCGAGCAAGGCGAGAGCGTCGCGATCGTCGGCAAGGGGGAGCAGGGAATGGCTCGATCGAGGCGCCTCCCCACGCGCCGCCTTGCCACGCGCACGGCTCTCGGGCGGACCGATGAACGCCGACGGCGCGGCCTTCTGGGCGTGCTCGGCGCGTGCCATCTGCTCGCAAGCTTCTCACTCCCGTGTCTGCGATGCGCGGAACCGCAGACGATCGTCCGGTCTCCGACGAATAGGCTTGCTCGTCGCGATGGAAATCTGTGCGGTGCTAGGCGCAGGCGGCGGGATCGGGAACGCGGTCGTGTGGGAGCTCGCCGGACGGGGCCTACGCGTTCGGGCAGTGAGCCGGGACGGACGCGCCCGGGTACCTGATGGCGTCGAGGCGTGCGCTGCCGATCTGAACACGGCCGAGGGGGCGGCCCGCGCTTGTGCCGACGCCGCGGTCGTTTACCACTGTGTGCAGCCCCGCTATACCCGTTGGGCGGAGGAGTTCGCGGCGCTGAACGCCACCATCGTCGCGGCCGTGACCGAAGCGGGCCCAAAGCTCGTCGTCGCCGACAACCTCTACATGTACGGGCCGATCAGCGGCCCGATCAGCGAGACCTCCCAGCAGGAGCCGCAAAGCAAGAAGGGCCGCCTGCGCAAGCAGCTTGCTGCGTCGTTTCTCGCCGCGGCCGAGAATCATGGTCTGCGCGTCACGATCGGCCGCGCCTCCGACTACTTCGGGCCGGGTGGTGCGCACAGCGTGGCGGGCATGCTGGTGACAGGCGCTCTCGCTGGCAAGACTGTGCGCTGGCCGGCCAACGCGGATTTTCCGCACACCTTCAGCTACCTCCCGGACGTTGCGCGCGGCCTCGCGGTCCTTGGCGAGAGAGACGAGGCAAACGGCACGGCATGGGTGCTTCCCGCGGCCCCTCCGATCACCGCGCGAGCATTCGTCGCCCTCATCGGGCAGGCGTGCGGCCGGACGGTGAAGCTCTCGGTCACATCGAAGCTCGCGATGCGAGCAGCCGGGCTGGGCATCCCAGAAGCCCGAGAGGTCCCCGACATCTGGTACCAGTTCGCCGCACCCTTTGTCGTCGACGGCTCCGCATTCGACAGAGCCTTCGGGCCCCTACAGATCACACCGCTCGCCCAGGCTGTGCACGACACGGTCGCTTGGTATCAGGCCACGGCCGAAGGGGCGCAGCCACCGCGCGGAGGTTAGGCGGGGGATCCCGCCTCGACCCAGCGTTGAAAGACCCTGATCTGCTCGTCTGACCAAGCACCATCGCAGGGCATCGTGCCGTCGCGGAGCTTGTCGAGGATAGCCTCGCTGTTCGCAGCGACGTCGTCGCGTGACCAGAGGTCGAACGCCCACGTCATCGACTGACGGTCGCGCTCCCGAAACAAGGGTTTGATCTGCTGCTCGAAACTGATCGGCTCGTCAGTTACCGACAACTGAGCTCCTTTCTTCGTGACTCTCGCGTCCGAAGCCGCTCGGTAGTCCCTCCTGTTGGAGGCAGTCGCGCATCTCAGATCTACACGTGCGCAATACCACATCGTCCCGACGTTCGCAACGGAGGGTGCAGCGCCACAGGGCTCCAGAAGGCTCCATCCCTTGTTTTCCAAATAGGCAACGTCGCAAGTCACGAGCCGCTGAACGGCTGCATCGGTCCTCGCTACCGAATCGCGTCGTTCAGCCCTGGTCGGCGAGCTGGATCGTGTCCTCGAGTAGCTCATCCTCTGAATGGCAGTGCGCCCAGCGTCTTCACTGCTTGGAGCGACTTGTAGATGAGCGCTAGCTCGTCAAGTGTGAGTATTAGTTCCTGCTTCGGAGCGGCGGCGCTCTGCGTCGGTGGAACATCGATTGACAGGCGCGTCCGCACCGAGTCTTCCTGCGATGCGCGCTCCGCTTTCACCGCCGCAGCTGCAGCACCGATGTGGCGCTCACGCCTCGAGTCTTTCCGGGCTGGGAGCAGGCAACCGCTGCTCGAAGAGCCGGGCGAGGCACGGCGGTCGCAGCAGCACCAGTGATCGAGAAGTACACCGGAGTGCTCGCAGCCGCGGACGTCTTCACCGAGAGCACGACCTTCTGGGTGATGGAGTCGATCCGGCTCGACCTCGGCTACGGCTCCCAGGTGCACCCCTGATGGCGAGCCTGGCGACGGGGGCGCGATAATCGGTGCCGTCGGCCAGGAGGTAATGCAACGTGCAGGGTCACCCGGACAGCGCGACGTCGTCGTCGCAGCCTGAGTCCGACGGATCGCGGCACAGCCGGCCGCCCGCCGTCCGTGTCGGGGGTGTGGTCAAGCGCTTCGGCTCGACGACGGCCCTCGCGGGCGTCGACCTCGAGGTTGCTGAGGGCATGGTTTTCGGTCTGCTCGGGCCGAACGGGGCGGGCAAGACGACGCTCATCCGCATCCTGGCGACGCTGCTCGAGCCGGACGCGGGACGGGCGGAGTTGCTCGGTCACGACGTCGTCAGTGAGTCGGCGAGCGTGCGCGAGCTGCTCGCCCTGACCGGTCAGTTCGCCGCGGTCGACGAGCTACTGACGGGCCGCGAGAACCTGGAGATGTTCGGGCGCTTGTTCCGGCTCTCTCGAGCAGAGGCTCGCCGTCGCGCGG
>DASVEU010000229.1:0-6167 GCA_036380395.1 Gaiellaceae bacterium | reverse complement strand
GGCGAGCCTGCTCGAGCGGTTGTTCGAGCTCACCGCAGGAGACGGACGCCGAGGCTTCACGCTCGAGGTACGAGTTTCGAACGAGGTCGCGATCAGGCTGTACGAGCAAGCCGGGTTCAAAGCGCGCGGAGTGCGCCGCGGCTACTACACGGACAACCGCGAGGATGCGTTGATCATGTGGCGAGACCCTGAGCCGCGCCCCGCTTGATACTGGGGCTCGAGACTTCCTGCGACGAGACCGCTGCGGCGGTGATCACGTCGGAGGGCCGGATCCTTTCGAACATCGTCTCGTCGCAAGCTGATCTGCATGCGCGCTACGGCGGGGTCGTTCCCGAAGTTGCATCGCGGCGTCACCTCGAGCTCGTCACGCCCGTCGTGCAGGAGGCGATGGCCGAGGCGGAGACCTCGCTCGACGAAGTCGACCTCATCGGAGTGACCGCCGGCCCCGGGCTGATCGGCGCGCTGCTCGTCGGTGTTGCGGCTGCCAAGGCGATCGCCTGGGCGCGGCGGCTGCCGCTGGCCGCCGTCGACCATCTGCAAGGCCACGTCGCCTCCCTCTATCTCCAGCCGGATCCGGTCGAGCCGCCGTTCCTCTGCCTGCTGGCGAGCGGCGGCCACACGTTGCTGCTCGACGTTCAGGATCACACGAGCAAACCGCGGGTCCTCGGAACGACGCTGGACGATGCGGCGGGGGAGGCCTTCGACAAGGGAGCGCGGCTTCTCGGCCTCGGCTATCCCGGTGGCGCGGAGATCGACCGCATTGCTCGCGAGGGCGACCCGAGCGCGTACGAGTTTCCCGTTGCGCGTGTCTCCGGGCTCGACTTCTCGTTCTCCGGTCTGAAGACCGCCTTGCTCTACGCGGTCAGGGAACTGACGGCGGAAGAGCTAGAGCGTGGCCGAGCTGATCTTGCTGCGAGCTATCAGCGCGCGATCGTGCGTGCGCTCGTCGAGCGCACACGCCAGGCTGCCGAGCAGATCGGAGCGACCAGGATCGCGGTCGTCGGCGGAGTCGCTGCCAACTTCGAGCTGAGGGCCGCGCTTCCACAGGCCACGGCTGCGCCGCCCGCGCTCTGTACCGACAACGCGGCGATGATTGCCTCGGCCGCCCGGTTCTCCAGTCCCATCCCCTATCCCGGCTATCTTGGGCTCGATGCCTACGCGTCCACCGCGTGAGCCGTTCAATGCCCTGGTGCTTGCGGCTCTCGCGGTCGTCGCCACGGCGGTCCTCATCGCTGCCGGAGGGGGGAGCAGGGGCATTGTCCAGCAGGGAGAGCCGAGCTGGCAGGGGCTCGCGGGCGCGCAACGGCCGCGCGTGGCAGTCGGCCAGCGAGTCATCGTCCTGCTCAAGGCGCCGGCGCTGGCGGACCGCGTCGGTCGCGTCGGGGGCCTGGCCACGAGCGAAGAGGAACGTCGCTGGATGGAGACCGCTCTCTCGTCGCAGAAACTGCTCGTAGCGCGCCTGCGCGTCCAGGGCGTCGTCGTCCAACCCGAGTTCAGTTACACACGGACCGTCAACGGCTTCTCGGCGGCGTTCGACGCGCGCGGAATCGCGCTACTCGAGCGTGCCCCCGAGGTGGCGGGCGTCTATCCCGTTCGCGCCGCCTATCCCGCTTCGTTCAGCTCGCGTCTGCTGACGGCCTCCGAGTTCGGCGAACGCCCGAACATCGGCCTCTCCGACAAGGACGGTCGCGGCGTGACGATCGCCCTGCTCGACACGGGTGTGGATCGGTCACAGCCCTTCCTGCGCGGCCGGGTCTCGGGCGGCATCGACATCGTCGGCGGCGAGGCCGGTGCGGTGGCCGCTACACGCCCCGACGACCCCTCCCAGCTCGAACAGCACGGTACGGAGATGGCCGGCCTGCTGGTCGGTTCGGGCGGGCCAGGTGCGCTCGCGGGCGTCGCACCGGGCGCGACAGTGCTACCGATCCGCATCGCCGGGTGGCAACGAGACGCGTCCGCGAACTGGGCTGTTTACGGACGCACTGACCAGCTACTCGCCGGGTTGGAACGAGCGGTCGACCCGAACGGCGACGGCGATGCCCATGATGCAGCGCGGGTCGCATTGGTCGGTGTCGCGGAGCCGTTCGCTGCGTTTGCCGACGGGCCGCTTGCACGGGCCGCAGCCGGTGCCACGCGGCTCGACACGCTGGTCGTGGCCCCCGCCGGGAACGACGGCCCCGCGGGGCCAAGCTACGGCAGTGTGGCAGGCCCCGGAGGGTCGCCCGCGGTCCTGACGGTCGGCGCTGTCGACCTGCGTCCCCGCTTCGGACAGGTGCTCGTGGTCCTGCGCACAGGACTTCGCATCGAGTTCGACGGGATGAGGCCGCTCGCCGGCGCGGTCACACCTATCCGCGCACTCGACGTCGGGATCGGCGCGCCGAGATCGCAGACGACCGGAGCGGTCGGCTATCGCGGCGCCGTTCCGCTACTCGACTTCTTCGACCGCCGGGGCTCCAGCCTGGTCGCCGGCCGCGCCGCGCTCCTCCCTGCCGGAGTCGATCCCAGCGGATCGGTCGCGAACGCCGCCCAGGCAGGGGCGGTAGCCGTCCTGTTCTACGGCGCAGATCTTCCGGCAGGCGGCATCGGCCTCGACGAGAGAGCAGCGATACCTGCGGTCTCCGTTCCCGAGGACGTCGCGCAGACGCTGCTGGACAGGATTCGCAGCGGAGTGCAGACGACCGTGTCGCTCGGCGCTGTTCGGACCGAGTCGAACGCGGGCGAGGGGAGGGTGACGCGCTTCTCCTCGACCGGTCTCGCGTTCGACGGCCGGGTCAAGCCTGAGGTGGTGGCGCCGGGCGTCGAACTCGAGACCGCCGAGCCGGGAGCGAACGCCGACGGTTCGGCGCGCTATGGCACGGTCAACGGCACGAGTGCGGCGGCTGCCCTCGTCGCCGGCTCCGCGGCACTTCTTGCACAGGCGCGCCCAGACCTGGACGCCGATGCCTTGAAGAGCCTGCTCGTCGGCGCCGCGCGTCCGCTTCCCGACGACCGCGTCACCGCCCAGGGCGTCGGGCTGATCGATCTCGGCGGTGCGACCGCGACCGAGGTTGGCGCGAGCCCAGCGTCACTCGCCCTCGGACGAGCCGACCGCCGCAACTGGCGCACGGAGCAGGAGTTCGTTCTCCGCAATGTCTCCTTCCGCCCGCTGATCCTGTCGCTCGATGTGCGCGTCGCCCAGGAGGGAGCGGCGGCGCTCAGGTTCGACATCGCACCGCAGCATCTATCGCTCGGCCCCGGAAGATCGATTCGGGTCGGCGTTCGCGCACGAGTGACGAGCAAGCTCGTGGGAGCCGCACCCGCGGAAGGCGTCGTAATCGTCACGCCGGCAGCCGGCAGGGAGATTCGCGTGCCGTGGACGATTACCTTCGGGCCGCGTCTGCCGGCGGGCCTCGCCTCCGTTCGGCTCTCGATGCGCGCGTTCGCGCCCTCTGATGCTGCGCCTGCGTTGCTGAGTTTCGTCGCAGGCTCGGTGCGGCGTTCGGCCGGTGAGCCGGACGTGCTTCCGCTGTCGCGCCTCGACCTCGAACTATGGAGCCCGGACGGCGGCCGCATCGGTTTGCTCGCGCGCCTACGCGATGTGCTGCCGGGGCGCTATTCGTTCGGGGTGACCGGTCGCGACCCGGCCGGGGCCGTCCTCCCCAAGGGGGATTACCAGCTCAGGCTGGTGGGCTTCGCGACCGACTCAGGGCCGCCGACTATCCGAACGGTCGGTTTCACGATCAAGTAGGCTCCGCCGGCCCAGCCAAAGCCGAAAATGTTCCCATTTGCGCGGAAAAAGGAGCTGACTTGACCACCGTCGACGCGCCTGTCTCGCACCTTCGCGAGAACCCCTTCGAGATCGCGAGGTCCCAGCTCAGGAAGGTCGCAGACACGTTCGCGATCGACCCGAACCTCGTCAATGTCCTGCAGGAGTGCAAGAAGGCGCTCTCTGTTTCGGTACCCGTCTCGATGGACGACGGAACGACGCGCGTGTTCCAGGGGTACCGCGTCACGCACAACGTCGCCCGCGGCCCTTCGAAGGGCGGTATCCGCTACCACCCGGACGTCACGCTCGACGAGGTCAAAGCACTCGCAATGTGGATGACGTGGAAGTGCGCTCTGGCGGGAATCCCGTTCGGCGGCGCCAAGGGCGGCGTCGTCTGCAATCCCAAGACGATGTCGGAGGGCGAGCTGCAGCGCATGACGCGCCGCTTCACCTCAGAGATCATCAACGAGATCGGACCGGAGAAAGACATCCCCGCGCCGGACGTCGGCACCGACGGGCGCGTGATGGCCTGGATCTTCGACACCTACTCGATGAACAAGGGCCACTCGGTCCTCGGAGTCGTCACCGGCAAACCGCTCACGATCGGCGGCTCGCTCGGCCGTGAGGAGGCGACGGCGCGCGGCGCCCTCTATTGCGTGCGGGAAGCCGTGCGTAAGCAGCAGCTGTCGCTGCAGGGCACGACGGTCGCGGTGCAAGGCTTCGGCAACGTCGGCTCCTATCTCGCGAAATTTCTCGCGGAGGACGGGGCGACGGTGATTGCCGTCTCGGATTCGAGCTCCGGCCTTCACAACCCGAACGGCATCGACGTTCAGGCGGCGATCGCACACAAACGTGAGACGGGCTCGCTCGCCGGCTTCAGAGGTGCCGAGCCGATCTCGAACGAAGACCTGCTCCTGCTCGAGTGCGACGTTCTTGCGCCGTGCGCCCTGGAGCAGGTGATCACCGCGGAGAACGCCCACAGGGTCAGAGCAAAGATCATCGTCGAAGGCGCCAACGGTCCGGTCACACCCGTTGCCGACGAGATCCTCGAGGAGAAGGGCGTACTCGTCCTCCCCGACATCCTGGCGAACGCAGGCGGCGTGATCGTCTCCTACTTCGAATGGGTCCAGGGACTGCAGGAGTACTTCTGGAAGGAAGCCGAGGTCAACGCGAAGCTGAACGACATCATCACGCGCGCGTTCAACGAGACCTGGGCCCTGATGGAGAGCCGAAGTGTCTCGATGCGCCTCGCTGCCTACGGCTTGGCCGTCCAGCGCGTCGCTGAAGCTACGGTCACGCGCGGCATCTATCCCTAATCACACGGGGGAACCCATGGTTCCCCCGTGTGCCCCCTCCTCGACCCGCATGCCGCCTGTTCTCTGCGCTACGGCGTGACGCGGTCACGCCTTCGCTCCGCAACGCGCTCAAGCCAGAGCGATGTTTAGCCTCCGCGGATGATGCCGACGCAAAGCGAACCGAAAGTCGTCCTCTACCACGGAAAGGGTTGCCACCTGTGTGAGCGGGCGCGGTGGATCGTCGCGGAGATTCGGCAAGAGATGAGGTTCGAGCTCGAGGAGATCGAGATCGACGGCGATCCAGCGCTGGAGGCGCGCTACAGGGAGTGGCTTCCCGTTGTGGAGATCGACGGCGAGCGGGCCTTCGTCTACTACGTCGACCCAGATGCCTTTCGTCGCAAAGTGGCCGCACAAAGTTGACCTACGCGCGGCCCCGGCGTCGCGTGATACAACGGGTTCGGGTTGTCACAAACTCTCGAATCCAGGAGCACTGTGCCTGTGTCTGATCGTTTGACGGTCGGAGTGGCGGCGCGCCTGTCCCGCTACCTCCAGGTGCTGACGCAGGCGAAGAAGATGGGAAAGGAGCGCATCTCCTCCCAGGAGATCTCCGACTACACGAACATCAACGCGACCCAGATCCGGCGTGATCTCTCCGCGTTCGGGAAGTTCGGGAAGCGCGGGGTCGGCTACAACATCGACTCGCTGCTCGGAGAGATCCGCAAGATCCTCCGCACCCAGGGCCAGCACAACATCGCGCTGATCGGGGCCGGGCGCCTCGGTCAGGCGATTGCCAGTTCGCCGATCTTCGCGGAGCACGGAATCAACATCGCTGCAGTGTTCGACACCGATCCGGACAAGGTGGGCCGTCCGGTCGGGAACGTCCCTGTCAGCGACTATGCGCGCCTCTCGAACACGATTCGGGAGAAGAACATCATCGTCGGCGTTGTCGCAGTTCCCGCCGACAACGCGCAGCGCGTCGCGGACGACCTCGTCGAGTCAGGCGTCAGGATCATCTTCAACTACTCGGAAGCCCTGCTCGACGTGCCGCAGGACGTCGCCGTTCACACGTCGAACCCGGCGGTCGAGCTGCTCTACGCGCTCTACTTCTACTTGACGTAACCATAAGG
>DASVEU010000228.1:0-2631 GCA_036380395.1 Gaiellaceae bacterium | reverse complement strand
CTATTGAGAGGGTCCGACGGCATAAGCCGGACCGAATTTCAGGTTGCGGACCCTCAAGATGGGCCGTCGATAGAGTCGCTGAGTGGCGTTCTCACGCGAGGCGGCGCTCGTCTCTGCGCTTCGACTCTCCTACTTTACGATTGCCTGGAACGGTGTCGTTGGAGCCGCTGCCCTAGTCGTTTCCGTGTTGGATGGAAGCCTCGCCTTGGCCGGGTTCGCGCTGAACGCGCTCCTCGACTCCTCGGCGTCAGGCGTCCTGGTTTGGAGGTTCAGGAGAGAGCAGCGCGATCCAGCGGCAGCAGAACGATTGGAGCGCAAGGCTCAGTCCTGGATTGTCGTGGCGATGCTGACCGTGGGCCTGTACGTCGGCGTCCAGGCAGTCCGCGCGCTTATCGACGGCTCGCATCCCGAAGGATCGGCGTTTGGGGTTGGCCTTGCAACACTCTCACTCATCGTCTTGCCGTGGCTCGGACGGATGAAGCTACGTGTGGGTTCGCGTCTGGTGAGCCATGCGCTTCGCGGCGACGGCGTGCTAACGCTGGCAGCTGCCGTGCTCGCTGCGGTCACGCTCGCGTCCATCCTCGTCAACACGACGCTCGGGTGGTGGTGGGCCGACCCGCTCGCCGCCTTGGTTATCGCGTTCGCGCTAGCGGCGGAGGCATCGCGTTTGGCTGTACGACACCGCTTAGACTAGTCAGTCCTTTATTTCGTCAAACCCTCCTAGGGAGGCAAGAGCAGTGAGGAAAGCGTGACCGCAAGGACGCGAGGCTTCGCGAGCGCCTGCAGAACGAGCACGGTGTCGGCGACGGCTGCGTCCTCGAGGTAGGCCTCCCGCTCCTCGAACGAGCGGAGGACGGCCCGTACGGCTACGTCGTACGCCGGCGAGTCGCGGGCGGCGAGCGCTGCGAGCGCGTCTGCCACAGGCGCCGGGAACGCATCGGGTGCCTCACGCTGGAGCGACCCGGCCGTGACGGCGGCTTCTTGGTCGGCCCCGAGGACGAGATGGGCCAATGCTCCCGCGTAGCGCCCGATCGGCGAAGCGCTGACTGCGGCCCCCGCCGCGAGCGCCCAACTCGCGTCGGCGGCCGCCCCTTCTCCGTCCCCGGCGAGCAGCCGGGCCTTGACGGCGCCCACGGGCCTCCCCCAGCTCTCGGGCGGAGCTCCTACGAAGCTCTCGCGGTAGCGCTCAGCCGAGCGGGTCAGCCATGCCGCTGCGTCCCCGGGGCGACCCTCCATCAGCCTTGCGAGCCCGACTCCGCCCGCGGCCATAGCCATCCGAACCAGCTGCTTCTGTCGCGCATCCGGTTCCAGGGAGAGTCGCGCCTCGCCGTCCTCGTACCGCGACACCTGGGTAGTCGCGTAGGCGTCCCAGTCCATTCGGACACGGTACAGGGTTGGCTCCACGAGTCGAGAGTATGCTGACACTACGTGTATACATTTGTTTTCAACCGGTAGTGGCGACCGTGGCCGACATACAGAGTATTGTGGCGCGACGCATCGATGAACCCACGCTCTGGCACACATTGGAGAACGGTTGCCTAGACAAAAGTCGACACACGTGGACGACCCTCATGCCGTCGGAATCAGGCTCAAGAGAGCGCGCGACGACGCTGGCCTGAGCCAGCGGCAGCTCTCCTTCTCGGGCTGCTCGCCCGCCTACATCTCGAGGATCGAGGCAGGCGACCGGATTCCCTCGCTGCAGCTGCTCCGGGAGCTCGGCAAGCGGCTTGGGGTGAGCGAGGATTACCTGGCGACGGGCGTCGAAGCTCGCGGCCAGACCACGTCCCTCGAGGCCGAGCTTGCGCTTCGGTTCGACGATCTCGAGCTTGCCGAAGGCCTCTACGAGGAACTGCTGGCTGAGGCCACGGCGCCAGACGCCCGGACGGAGGCCCTCACAGGGCTCGGCCGGGTCGCGCTCCGCCGCGGCCGGTCGGACGAAGCGGTCCGCCTCCTGGAGGAGGCGCTCTCGACCGGCTCGAAGGACGAATGTGAGCCGCCGGAGCTGGGTGAGAGCCTCGGACGGGCTTATGCCGAGCGCGGGGATCTCTCGCGCGCGCTTGCGATCTTCGAGCGCTGCGTCGCGCATTTCGAACAGAAGGGCGACACCGTCCTCAGCATCCGCTTCGCCTGCCTGCTCGGGGCAACGCTCCTCGAGACCGGAAACGCGAGCCGAGCCGAGGCGGTCGTCACGAACGCCCTGGGAACGGGGGAGCCGCTGTCCGACCCCTCCGCGCGTGCGCTCCTCTACTTCTCCCAGTGCCGGGCCCGGAGCGCCGAGGGCGACGTCGCAGGAGCAAGCCGCTACGGCAGATTGGCGCTCGCGACGCTCGAGTCGGCCGACGACGCCCGTTTCACGGTGCAGGGGCGCCAGATCCTGGCCCGTGCGGCCCTCGCGAGCAATCGGCCGGAGATCGCGCTCACTCACTACGAGGCCGCCCGACCGCTCCTCGAGTCAAGCGGTTCGCGACTCGAGCAGGCCCGTTTCGGGGCCGGGGAGGCGCACGCCCTCGCCGGGCTCGACCGCAAGGAGGACGCCACCGCCTTGGCTGCCCGCATTCCCGCGCTTCTCGACGGCGTGTCACCCGCCGAGGCCGGATCGGTCTACTCGCTCCTGGCCGAGGTCCATGCGGA
>DASVEU010000227.1:0-4526 GCA_036380395.1 Gaiellaceae bacterium | reverse complement strand
TGCCGCGAAAGCCAGCGACGCAGCGGTGACACCGAGGACTGCCGCGAGCTTCACCATGCTCCGCCGCCGCCTTCCTGTCTCGTCTCTGCCCAGTCGAGGAACGCGCGCAGAATCTCGCTCTCCTCGCTCGAGTCGATCACGACCGGCTCGAGGGATGCGCGCGCGAAATCGTCGACGAGCTTTTCCCAGCGGGTTTCGTTCGCCCGCCGCCGCTCGGCGACCTCGCGCCGTCGCAGGCGCACGTGCTGCGAATGGCCGCCGACGTCTGCGAGCTCGACGACGAAGCCGTCGAGGTCGGGAAAGCTGCGCTCCCACAGCGGGTCCTGCAGCACGACGGGAATCACGTCCCAGCGTTGCTCGAGTGCGCGCAGCCACGTTTCCGCGGGCGGCGGGACGAGAAAGTCGGAGAGCACGAACACGAACGTGCCGGCGGGAACCGAGCGCGGGTGCGACATCAGGAAGTCGAACGCGTGCTCCACGTTGGACTCGGGCGCTCGAAACGGTGCGCCTTCGGCTTCGCGATCCTGGTACTCCCACAGCGACTGCGACTGCGGTGGCAGCCAGAACGGCTCGTCACCGCTCTCGCCGAAGTCGAGGTAGCCGAGGAAACCGTGCGCCTCGATCGCGCTCGCCCTGATCAGCTCGATCGCAGCGCGTTGCGCATCGACCTTCCGCAGCCAGGGGAAGCCGCGCGGGAAGAGCTGCATCTCGGGCCGACGGTCGCAGATGACGACGACGCGCGGCGCCTCCTCCGCGAAGCGTTCGCGCAGGATGAAGTCGTCGGAGCTGCGTGCCGAGGAAAGCCGCGCGGACGCGCCCCAGTCGATCGCCTTCACGTCGTCGCCGGGGACGTATCGCCGCGAGCCGGCGACGTCCGAGCCGGCACCCCGGCGTGCGCTGCGCATCGCGCCGAACGCGAGTCCCACGATCCGACCCCGCGGGACGAGCTCGAACGTCACGTCGGGCAGGAGGAGCTCCTACGCGGGCTGGCCGCGCCGTACCTCCGGCGCGGGGACGAGTCGCAGGCAGGCGTCCCTGAAGTCCGCGAGCGCGTCGTCCCAGCCCGTCCTGCGCGCCTGCGCGCGAAAGGCGGGGCGGAACCCGACGCGATGCGCGATCACCGGCAGGAAGAGATGCTCGACATCGTCCGAGACGACGAACTCGCGTCCATCGAGGAGCGCCCAGGCGCGCGCCGCGCGTTCGAGCGCGAGCGTTCCGCGCACCGATGCGCCGATGGCGCACATCTCGACCTCGCGGGTCGAGCGGACGAGCTCGACGATCCAGCGGCGAAGCAGCTCGTCGACGTAGACCGCGCGCACAGCGTCCTGCAGTTGCGTGACCTCGGCCGTACTGACGACCGAGCCGAGGCCGGCGAGCGGATGGTGCTCGGCCTGTTGGTCGAGCACGATCTGGAACTCGTCCTCCAGGCTCGGATAGCCGAGTGCTGTCTTGACGAAGAAGCGATCGAGCTGCGCTTCCGGCAGCGGGAACGTTCCTTCGTACTCGACGGGGTTCTCGGTCGCGAGCAGGATGAAGGGCTGGATCAGCGGCCGGGTGACGCCGTCCACCGTGACCTGCTGCTCAGCCATCGCCTCGAGCAGAGCGGACTGCGTCTTGGGCATCGCGCGGTTGATCTCGTCGACGAGCACGGTGTTGGCGAAGATCGGCCCGGGGCGGAACTCGAAGTCGCGCGTGTGCTGGTTGTAGACGGAGAGGCCCGTCACGTCGGTGGGCTGCAGATCCGGCGTGCACTGGATCCGCGCGTGCTTCGCGCCCTCGACGCTGCGTGCGATCGCCCGTGCGAGGACGGTCTTGGCGGTGCCGGGCACGTCTTCGAAGAGGACGTGGCCCTTGCAGGCGAGTGCGGCGAGGACGAGCTTGATCTCCTCGTGCTTGCCACGGATGACCGACTCCAGGTTCTCGAGGAAGCGGGAGGCGACGTCGATGGCCGCGTCGGTCGAGCCGCTCATCCCGCCCGAGTATACGCGCGGATACTCGAAGGGGAATACCTAGAGACAAGTCCCGAAATGCAAGGGTCTGACCCCAGCCGTTCGAGCCGTCACTCCAAGATGCACGTCTCCAACTGCCAGGGTCTGACCCCGGCTGTTTTAGACGTCGATGCCTTTTGCGCGTAGCTCCGCGAGGGCGGATTCCGACTTCTCGATGTCGTTGAGACCCATCGCGCTCAGCACGTTGTCCGTCTTCGTGAACTGGACGTCGCGGTAATCGACGATCTGGATCAGGTTGCCGGAAGGATCGCGGACGTCGAGGCCGCGGCCGGACGACACCGGGATGCCAAGCTCGCGCAGTCGTGCGCGCACGGCTTCCTTGTTGTCGACGACAAGGCCGAAGTGGCGGTGCTGGTCGGGCGGCTGCGTTCGTCCCCGCGCGAGCGCGATGAACTGGTCGCCCATGTCGATGAACGCCATCTGCTTGCCTCGGCCCCGTAGCTGCAACGGCCCGAAGATCGACTCCCAGAAGGCGAGCGCCTCGTCGATGTCGTCGACCTCGAGCGCGATGTGGTTGATCCCCACCAGGCTCGGCATGGGTTCAGCGTAGACCGCGAGCACCTGCTGCGGGAACTCCGGACGCGCGAACGGTGTAGAAGCAGGCGGTGGTGGGCCGACCACTCGACGAATCCGACCTGATCGGCCGCGCGCAGCGCGGCGACACTCACGCCTACGAGGAGCTCGTGTACGCACACCAGGGCATCGCCTTCCGCACCGCCTACGTGATCGCCGGCAATGCCGCCGACGCGGAGGACGCCGCGCAGGACGCATTCGTCAAAGCGTGGCGTGCGCTCGGGCGGTTCCGCGAAGGGGCGCCCTTCCGTCCCTGGCTGCTGCAGATCGTCGCCAACGAGGCCCGCAACCGCCGCCGCTCTGCCGGCCGGCGGGCGCATCTCGCGCTGCGGGCGGCGACGGAGCAACCCTCGGGGGACGCGGCCCCGTCCCCCGAGGCGTCGCTGCTCTCGGCAGAACTGCGCGACGCCTTGCTCGCCGCCGTGAACGAGCTGCCGGAGGATCAGCGAACGGTGATCGCGCTCCGCTTCTTCGCCGGCCTGTCGGAGCACGAGGTGGCCGAGGCGCTGGGCCTGCCTGAGGGAACGGTGAAGTCCCGGAGCGCCCGCGCGCTCGAACGACTGAGGGAGTCCTATGACTGAGCTCGAGCGGGCACTCGTCGCGCTCGGACGCGAGCTCGACATCCCCCCGGAGCCGGACCTGCGCTCCCGCGTTCGCGAGCGGATTGAACGGAGGGTGCGTTATCGACGCGCGGCCGTACTCGCCCTGGCGGTTCTCGTCGTCGCGGTCGGGATCGCACTGGCCGTGCCACCTGCGCGCAGCGCGATCCTGCGCTTCTTCCACATCGGCTCGGTGACGATCGAGCGGGTCGACACGCTGCCGGCTGCGCGCGAGCGCTCGCTCGTTGCAGGGCTCGGCCCGGCGCTCTCGTTGCGCCACGCAGAGAAGAGCTCCGGCGTGCCGCTGGTCCTGAACGCACCTAAGCCGCGGCGTTTCTATGCACAGCCCGGACTGATCGCAGCCGTCCTCCACTACCGCGGGAAGTCCGTGCTCCTCGCGGAGTTTCAGGGTGACCAGATGGGGCTCACCAAGAAGTTCGTCTCGCCCGGCACCAGCGTCGAACCGGCGCCGATCGGCTCGTTCGGCGTCTGGCTCGAGGGCGGCAAGCACGTCCTGACCTGGCAAGGGGCATCGGGGGAGATCCGGCAAATGGAGCGTCGGCTGGCCGGAAACGTCCTCATCTGGGCCCAAGGCAACCGCACCTATCGCCTCGAGGGCAGCTTGAACAAGGCCGAAATGCTCGAGCTAGGACGACAGATCACCCGGTAAGGGGACAAACCACAGAGCCGCTTCGTCCGAATAGAGAAGCATGACTGTGGCGGAAACGGAGATCAGGGAAGAGATCGAGCTGGTCGAGGCCTGGCGGGCCGAGCAGCTCGAGACGGCGGGCTACGGCGCCCAGACGGCGGCGGAGATCGCGATGCGGCAGGACATCGACCTGCACCTCGCGATCGATCTGCTCTCGTCGGGCTGCTCGGCCGAGCTTGCTGCTCAGATCCTGCTCTAACAAGCAGGTGACGACGGCTACCGGCAGAATCTCCTGCCGGTGAGCTTCCTTGCATTTATTCCGTCGCCGTCGAGCGGCACGATCGACCTCGGGCCGCTCACGATCCACATGTACGGGCTCATGCTCCTGCTCGCGATCGCGGCCGCCTGCGCGCTGACGGGATACCGGTGGGTCAGCTGGGGGGGCGACTGGGATCTCGTGTTCCGCGTCGCCGTGTGGGGGGTCGCCGCCGGGATCGTGGGCGCGCGCCTCTACCACGACGTCACGAGCTGGAACGAGGTGCCCGACAAGTGGTGGGGGCCGTTCGCGGTCTGGCAGGGCGGGCTCGGCGTCTGGGGCGGAATCCTCTTCGGCGTCCTCGCCGGAGCCTGGATCATCCACCGCTCGGGCCAGAGCGTGCGGTTGTTCATGGACGCCGTCGCACCGGGGCTTCTGTT
>DASVEU010000226.1:0-8577 GCA_036380395.1 Gaiellaceae bacterium | reverse complement strand
GGGGTCTCCTGTCCGTCCGTTCACTCGGGCTCGGTTAGAGAGGCCATGGATGCCGTCGTCATGGCGGCGGGGGAGGGAACGCGACTCCGCCCGCTCACCGAGCAGTGGCCGAAGCCTGTGCTGCCGATCGACGGGCGGCCGGTGCTCGCCGTTCTCCTCCGGGAGCTCGCGGCGGCAAACCTCCGGCACGTCTGGGTTGTGATCGGGCACTTGGCGGAGCAGGTCGAGGAACTTGCGGGCGACGGTTCGGCGTTCGGGCTCGAGCTGAGCTTCGCGCGCCAGCCCGGCGTGCTCGGCTCGGCGGACGCTGTCCAGCGCGCACTCGACGCCGGCGCGAAGACGCCGCTGCTCGTCTCGGCTGCAGACACCGTCTACCGTCGCGGCGATGTTGGCCAGTTCGCAGCCGAGTTCAGCCGATCCGGTGCAGCCGGGTCGGTGGCGATCCGCACCGACCCGCCTCCGGGGCCGGGCCGTCAGGCCGTCCGCCGGAGCGGGGCCCGGATTGAGTCCCTTCATGACGAAGACCCGGACAATCCGTGGTCGGCCGCACCGCTGTGGGCGCTCGGGTCGGCCGTCGCCGAGCGCCTCTGTCTCGACAACCCTCCCTACGAGCTGGAGCACGCGTTCCAGGCCGCGATCGAAGCGGGCGAGACGGTTACCGCTGTGGAGATCGGGAAGACACGCGATTTGACGTATCCGCTTGACTTGGTGAAGGAGAATTTTCCCTACCTGCGAGCGACATGAGCGAAACCTACGATCTCTACCAGCAAGGACGCGACCACTTGAAAAAGGGCCGGGCGGCTCAGGCGACCGTCGCCCTCGAGAAGGCCAAACGGCGCGAGCCGGAGAAGGCGTCGATTCGCGAAGCGCTCGGAATCGCCTACCTGCGGATTCAGCGCTACGAAGAAGCGGAACAGGAATTTCGCGCGCTGCTCGAGCTCTCACCGGCGGACCACTATGCGCATTACGGGCTTGGACGTGCGCTCGAGAAGCAGGGCAAACAGCTGGAGGCCAACGGCCACTACAAGCTCGCGAGCTCCTTGCGCCCGCAGAACGAGCATTACGCCTCCCGCATCCTCGACCTCGACCAGGAGGGCGACGAGCCCAACGAATCCGGCGACTCCGAGGCGCCCGGCGCCGACAGCGCCGGCAATTGACGCAGATCCGGCGCACGTTCGCGCGGGAGCTGCGCACACATCGGCGATAGCGTCGAACGCAGTGGGTGGTGGGTGACACCCCCACCCGGGTGGGGACGCGCGCGTGCGTGTAACTGGATGTCCTGCCCGCGTGGCTGAGATGATGGGCGCCCGATGCGGGCGGTTTGTCAGCGGGTGTCCGAAGCCCGAGTCACCGTCGACGGCGTTGTGACCGGCGAGATCGGCGCCGGCCTCGCCGTCTTCGTGGGGATCGAACGCACGGACGAGGCCCGCGACGCGAGGGAATTGGCTCGGAAGGTGGCGCAGCTACGGATCTTCGAGGACGATCGCGGCAAGTTCGCCCAGAGTTTGCTCGACACGTCGGGATCGGTGCTGGTCGTCAGCCAGTTCACACTCGTCGCGAATACCGACAAGGGCAACCGCCCGAGCTTCACGAACGCCGCCCCGCCTGAAGAGGCCGAGCCGCTCTACGAGGAGTTCTGCGCAGCCCTCGCCGCGGAAGGCACCGAGGTCGAAACGGGCGTGTTCGGCGCCCGAATGGCGGTCGCGCTCGTGAATGAAGGCCCGGTGACGATCGTCCTCGGCTGACCCCGGCACCCCGCGTGGAGAGGCGTTTCCCGAGCAAGAAGAGGGAAAATCGCTCGTGCTCGGCTCCGAATGGCTTGCTATCCTGCTAACACCACATTTCGAGCTGTTCGCGAAGTGGGCCTGCGGGCCCATTTTTTGTGACGGGAGCAAGGGCGATGGCAGGCACACACGACAAGGAGAAGCAGCTGACGCGGGAGATAGCACCGAAGGTCGAGAGCGCGATTCCGGGCACTGAGGTGCTCGCGGTCGAGCTCACCAGTCCTGAGCGGTTCACGGTGTTCGTGGATCACGTCCAGGGCGTCGACCATGCGCTCTGCGAGCGCGTCACGAACGTGCTGCGGGATTACCTCCGCGAGTACTCCGTCGACGTCTCGTCGCCGGGTCTCGAACGACCGGTCCGGAAGCCCGACCATTTTCGCGCCGCCGTGGGTCGCCGCGTCGCGCTACGCACCCGAGAGCGAAACCGAGTGCGCGGTGAGGTCGTCGCAGCGGACGAGCGCGCCGTGACCGTGAAGACGCAAGCCGAGTCCGTGGACATCCCGTATGACGCGATCGTGCGGGGCAATCTGATCGAGGAAGCGGGGAAGAGATGAGCCAGGAAATCGTCGAGGCCGTTCGAGACATCGAGCGGGAGAAGGGAATCGAGAGCGGCACGCTCGTCGCGGCGCTCGAGGATGCCCTCCTTGCCGCGTACAAGAAGATGCCGGGAGCCGCGCGCCATGCGATCGTCGAAATCGACGAGCTGGGTGATTTCCGCGTCTTTGCGGTGGAGTTGCCCGCGGACATCGAGGGGCGTCTGATCGAAGAAGCGCGCGAGCGCAAGCTCGAGGAGCTCGAGGCGCTCGAGGTGGAGACGGGCGAGCGCTCGCACACGCTCATCTCCGACGACGACCTCGACGTCGACTGGTCCGATGTGCCCGAGCACCTGATCAAGCGCGAGGACGTGACTCCCGAAAACTTCGGGCGCATCGCCGCGCAGACTGCGAAGCAGGTGATCCTGCAGCGGATCCGCGAGGCCGAACGCGCGATGATGTACGACGAGTACGTCGACCGCGTGACCGAGGTCGTGACGGGAATCGTCCAGCAGGCGGGCGACCGCAACAACGTGCTCGTGGACCTCGGAAAGGTCGAGGCACTGCTGCCGCGTTCGGAGCAAGTCGACGGCGAGCGCTATGAGCAGGGCTCGCGCATCAAGGCCGTCATCACGGAGGTCCGATCGGGCACGAAGGGACCGCAGGTGATCCTGTCGCGTCGCGATCCCGAGTTGATCAAGACCCTCTTCGAGCTCGAGGTGCCGGAGATCGCCGACGGGCTCGTCGAGATCCGCGGCGTAGCCCGCGAGCCCGGGTACCGGTCGAAGATCGCCGTCGAGTCGCACGCCCAGGGCGTCGACCCGGTTGGCGCCTGCGTCGGCCCACGAGGCTCGCGCGTGCGCATGGTCGTGTCGGAGCTCCGCGGCGAGAAGATCGACATCATTCCGTGGAACCCAGAGCCGGCGCGATTCGTTGCGAAGGCGCTGTCTCCCGCACGTGTGCGCGAGGTCTTCGTCGACGACGAGACCAAGGAGGCGACCGTCATCGTTCCGGATGACCAGCTCGCGCTCGCAATCGGCAAGGAAGGTCTCAACGCCCGTCTGGCCGCGCGGCTGACCGGCTGGAAGGTCGACATCCAGTCCGATACGGAATTCGCTCAGGCGGAAGCCGCTGCGGCATACGGCGGAGCCAACGAGGGCGAGGAGTTCACCGGTCGTTGCTCGGCGGTGCTCTCCAACGGCAAGCGTTGCCCGAACGAGGCGCTCCCCGGCTCACGTTACTGCGGGCTGCCTGCGCACCAGGCGCTCGCACTCCAGGACGGCAACGGCGCTGAGAGTGCCGACGTACCGGCGGTGGCCGACGACGCAGCCGTTGCAGCCGTGGTTGACGATCTCGTCGCGGAGGTCGAAGACGACGGCGCACCAGAGCTCGCGGCGGTCGAGCCCGATGTGGTTCCGCAGCTCGCGGACGCCGAGCAGGTGCCGGTGGGTATCCCGGTCGAAGAGACATCGGCGCCTGGCGACACCGAGGAGCATCCCCCAGCTGCGTGACCGGACCGATCAGAAGCTGCGTCGGCTGCGGGCGGAAAGCTGCCCAGGGCGAGCTCCTGCGTTTCGCGGCGGCGGCCGGGCAGCTGGTGCCGGGGACGGGGATTCACGGTCGCGGGGCCTATACCTGCCGTCGGCTCGCTTGCTTCGAGCGGGCAGTCTCGCGCCGCGCGTTCAACCGGACGCTGCGGCAGACCGTCCAAATCGATCAGAAACTGTCATCCCTCTACACTTGAACATCTGATGGCCAACGAATCAGGCTCGAATAGACCCAACCGGCCGATGCGCCCTCGCCAGGGCGGCGCAGGCCAGCGACGCAAGCGCCGTGTCGTGATCGACAACGCGGCTGCACGCCCCCGCGACGCGCGGCAGCAGCAGCGCGAGCGCGAGGCGTCGCGGCCCAAGACGCCACGCGAGGTGGTCGCCCCGACCGGGCCGATCACAGTGCCGTCGGGCGTCACGGTTCGGGATCTTTCGCAGGCCCTCGGAGTGCCGGCGCCCAAGATCATCATGTTCATGATGGGGCTGGGGAAGGCCGTGACGATCACTCAGACCTTGGCCGACGATGAGGTCCAGCTGATCGCCGCCGAGCTCGCGCCTGAGCGCGAGTTCACGATCAAGCATGCGGCGGACGAAGACGAGGAGCCCGAGAGCTATGAGGACAGCGCGGCCGATCTTGCGCCGCGCCCTCCCGTGGTCACGATCATGGGTCACGTCGACCACGGCAAGACCACGCTCCTCGATGCGATCCGCAAGACCTCCGTCGTCGCCACCGAAGCCGGTGGGATCACGCAGCACATCGGTGCGTACCAGGCCGAGCACAACGGCCGCAGGATCACCTTCCTGGACACGCCGGGCCACGAAGCCTTCACTGCGATGCGTGCGCGAGGGGCGAAGGTCACGGACATCGCGGTGCTCGTGGTCGCGGCCGACGACGGCGTCATGCCGCAGACGAAGGAGTCGATCTCCCACGCGCGCGCAGCCGACGTCCCGATCGTCGTCGCGGTGAACAAGATCGACGTTCCGGACTCCGATCCGAACCGCGTGCGCAGCGAACTGTCGACTGAAGGCGTGCAGCCGGAGGAGTGGGGAGGGACGCCGCAGTTCTCGGACGTCTCGGCCCGAGAGGCCCAGAACCTCGACGACCTCCTCGAGAAAGTGTTGCTTGTCGCAGACGCCGAGCTCGAGCTGACCGCGAATCCCACCGCCGAGGCGTCCGGCCCGATCATCGAGTCGCGTCTCGACGTCGGTCGCGGCCCAGTGGCGACGATGCTCATCCACCGCGGCACGCTGCACGTCGGAGATGCGATCGTCGCCGGCGACGCCTGGGGGAAGGTGCGTGCCCTCTACAACTTCCGCGGGGACAAGGTGAAGGACGCACGGCCGGGCGATCCCGTCGAGATCCTCGGGTTCGACAAGCCGCCGCCCGCCGGTGAGCTGGGACGTGTGGTCGAGAACGAGCGGCGTGCGCGCGAGCTTGCAAACGCGCGCGGTGAGAGGCTGCGCCGCGAACAGCTCGCTCAGGGGTCGAGGGGCGTCTCGATGGAGAGCCTCTTCGAGCAGATCGAGGCAGGCGCGGTCCAGGATCTCAACCTCGTCCTCAAGGGCGACGTGGTCGGCTCTGTCGAAGCGGCGGTTTCCGAGCTCGGCAAGATCCAGCACTCGGAGGTGCGCGTGAACGTCATCCACCAGGGTGTCGGCGGCATCACCGAGGGCGACATCATGCTCGCGTCGGCCTCCGGTGCCACGGTGGTCGGATTCAACGTCCGACCGAATGCCGAAGCACGCTCGCTCGCCGAGCGCGAAGGCGTCGAGATTCGCACGTACCGTGTCATCTACCAGCTGACCGAGGACATCGAGCAGGCGCTCGTGGGAATGCTGAAGCCGGTGGAGAAGGAAGAGACGCTCGGCGAAGCAGAAGTACGTGCGCTCTTCAAGGTCTCGCGGCTCGGGACGATTGCCGGCTGCATGGTGACAAGCGGTGTCATTCGCCGCTCCGCGCAGGCGCGCGTCATCCGCGACGGCACCGTCATCATCGAGACGACGATCTCTCAGCTCAAGCGGTTCAAGGACGACGCGCGCGAGGTCGCCGAAGGCTTCGAGTGCGGAATCCTGCTCGACGGCTTCAACGACGTCAAAGAGGGCGACATCATCGAGGCCTTCGAGACACGTGAGATCGAGCGGACGACGCTCGACCAGCCGCCGGCTGCGGCCGCCTCCACTTCCTAGCCGATCAGAGCCCGGAGACATGGGCGCGGGCTACATCGGCATTCTGAGCGTCGAACTGCATTTCCCGGAGGCCGGGTCGCTGAAGGGGAAGCGGAAGCACGTCAAATCTGCGAAGGCCCAGTTGCAAAATCGCTTCGGGGCCTCGGTCGCAGAAGTCGATCATCATGAGCTGTGGCAGCGGGCGCGGCTCACCCTCTCCTGCGTCGCGAGAGAGCATCGCGAAGCGGAGCGGCTGCTCGACGCGGCCGAGCGCTACCTGGCAGCGCAGGAATTCGAGCTCGTGCGCGCCGACCGCGACGTGGTCACGCTCGACTAGACAACGCCCTGAAGGATCATGGCGCTACCGGCCACGAGCAAGACGAGTCCGATCGCCCGGAGCAGCTGGCGCTCATCCAGGCGACCGGTGAGCCGTGCGCCGAGGATCGCGCCCGGCACCGACGTCGCCGCGCCCACGACGAGCAGCCACCAGTCGACGCCTTCCCGCAGGTGGCCGAAGACGCCGCCCACGCCGAGACAGAAACCGACGGCTGCATTCGTGCCTACGGCGCGAGCCGGGTCCGAGCCGACGAAGCGAAGCAGCGCTGGGAGCCTCAGCGCGCCGAGAATGAGCCCGACGAAACCGCCGAGCAGCCCGATCACTGCTCCGCTCAAGATCGCGGCTCGTACGTTGACCCGCCCCGGGGCGGCGTTCCGCCAGCCGGCCTTCGGGCGAAGCAGGTCGATCCCGAAGACGAGCAGCGTCACGCCGATCACGACGAGCAGAGCGTTTCCCGGGACGACACCAGACAGGAGACCTCCGACTACGGCCCCGATGACTGAGGGCGGCGCCATCCAGGCGAACAGTCGCCAGTCGATCCGGCCTGCCCGAATGTGGGCGACCGCTGCAGCGAGGGCGGCGACGGCCGAGACGCCGATATTCGCGCCGGCGCCCGCCGCCGGGCTCGAGGCGGCGAGGACGAGCACCGGGAGCCGGATATTCCCGAGCACGAGGCCCACGAGGCCACCCATGAGCGCGGTGAGGAAGCACCAGAGCCCGACCACGACGAGGAGGAGAGCGTGCAAGCGCTTGAATATCCCGTATGACAGATCGAATGCGCCGCGTCAACGAGTCGGTCCGCCAAGTCCTGTCGGAAGCGATCGGGCAACTGAAGGACCCTCGGATCGGCTTCGTCACGATCACCGGGGTAGAGACCTCGACCGATCTCCGCCACGCACGGGTCTACCTGTCCGTCCTCGGTGCCGAGCGAAAGCGTGCGCAGACACTCGCCGGCCTACAGGCGGCCCGCTCTTTGTTGCAGGCGCAGCTCGGGCGCGAGTTGCGCCTGAAGCGAACTCCTCAACTGGCGTTCGAGTACGATCCGTCGGTCGAACGTGGGGTCCGCATGACAAAGCTGATCGATGAGCTCGCCCCAGACGACAGCGAGTGACCTGACCGCGGTCGCGGAGGCGATTCGCGAACACGACCGGTTCGTCCTCACGACGCACGAAAACCCCGACGGCGACGCTCTCGGCTCGCTGCTTGCCGCGAACCTCGCCCTGGAGCAGTTGGGCAAGGACACCGTCATGGTGCTGCACGGCGACGCGCCGCTTCCAGGCGAGTACGGGTTCATGCCGCTGGGTGACCTACAGCGGCGCTGGCCCGACGATGTTGCGGAGCGTGTCCTCCTCGCCGTCGATTGCGCGAACGAGAGCCGGATAGCCGACCCGGAGGTCCTCGGGCGTGTCCCGCTCTCGATCAACGTCGATCATCACCACGACAACACGCGGTTCGGCCTGATCAACCTGGTCGTCGCCGATGCGTCTTCGACCGGCGAGGTGCTGCGCGATCTCTTCCGCGAGCTCGGCGTCGAGCTGACACCGGACATCGCCGAGGCCCTCTACATCGCGCTCGTCACCGATACGGGCCGGTTTCAGTACACGAACACGACCCCCAAGGCCCTGCGGCTGGCCGCCGAGCTGGTCGAGGCCGGAGCCGATGTCCACCGCGTGTTCCAGGGCGTCTACGAGTCGGTGCAGTTCGCGAAGCTCAAGCTGCTTGCGCGCGCGCTCGAGCGTGCCCAGGTCTTCGAAGGTGGACGCATCGTCGTCTCGTATCTCTTGCGAACGGACTTCACCGAAGTCGGGGCCGCGGAGCCGTACTCGGAAGGGATCATCGACTTCCTCCGTGCAGTCGAGGGAGCGGACATGGCCGTTCTCATCCGCGAGCCCCCGCGCCAGGACGGCCCGGCCAGACGCGTCAGCCTGCGCGCGAGCATCGACGAGCTCGACGTTTCCGCAATCGCCCGCAAGTCGGACGGAGGTGGGCATCGTCAGGCCGCGGGTTTCTCCAGCGAGGCGTCGATCGAGGAGATCACGGACTTCGTGCGCCGGGAGTTCCTTGCCTCCTCGCGCGCTTAGTCCGGCGGGAATCGTCCTCGTGGACAAGCCCGGCGGGCCGTCCTCGTTTGCGATCGTCTCCGATCTGCGCCGCCGGACTGGCGCACGCACGGGCCATGCCGGAACTCTTGACCCTTTTGCGACTGG
>DASVEU010000225.1:0-18371 GCA_036380395.1 Gaiellaceae bacterium | reverse complement strand
TGCGAGCGCGAAGGGCGTGGTCGTTGTCGCGGCCGCCGGCAACGCGGGCACCACGACGCAGTTCTACCCGGCTGCGGATCCGCATGCGATCGGCGTCGCCGCGACGACGGTGGCCGACGGTCGCTACTCGTGGTCGAACTTCGGCTCGTGGGTGCGGCTCGCAGCTCCGGGCTGCAACATCGCACCGACTCTCGGCGGCGGGTACGGCACCTTCTGCGGCACGTCGTCGGCGACGCCGGTCGTGGCGGGTCTCGTCGCGCTCGAGCTGAGCGCGCAGCCTGCCGCGACCCCGCGTGAAGCGGAGGACGCACTTGTGCGCGCAGCGGTCCCGCTGCCGGCGTTCGTCCAGTACGGCCGCATCGACGCGGGCAGGACGCTGGCGCTGCTGCGTCCGGCCGCGGCGACCAGCGCGGTCTTCAGGGGAACGCTAGGGAGTCGCGTACGCGCGCGCACCTACAACGTCGACGTCGGCGCCGGCGCGTTCAGCGCGACACTTCGTTTCACGGGCGGCAAGCGGCTCACCCTGGTCACCCCAACCGGGCGAGCGACGGGGAATAGCCCGATCCAGCTGAACGGAACGTCCGCGGCGGGGACGTTCACTCTGCGGGTCGGCGGGACCGGAGCGAAGACGTCCTTCGTCCTCACTGTGACCTACGTGAGGTAGTTCACATGCCGTCCCTCGATCGAGTGATTCCGCGCAAGTGCTGCCGAGAGGCGCAGTCAACTCGAACGATGGCTAGGAAAGAAGGGAACATGAGAGCAAGGTGCTTGCTCGTGATCGCCGCAGTCGTGGCGCTCACGCTCGGCACAGCGCAAACCGCGCTGGCCGACAACGACGCGACCGGCTCGGTCGGAGCAGTCCAGACCGGCCCGGTCGGAGTCACGCCGACCGCGGACGCTAGTCAGGCGGGCGCAACTGTCGCCGCTTCCGTCCCGGTTGCAGTGGGTGGCTCAGGCAACAACACGGCGACGAACTCCGTGGGCGCTGTGCAGGCCGGTGGTGGCAACACCTCGAACGACTCCACCGGCAGCGTGCAGGTCAGCTCCGTGAGTGCGTCGCCGTCGGCGTCCGCCGGCGCATCGGGCTCGAGCGCGAGCGCCGGTGTCCCCGTGACGGTCGGCGGTGACGGCAGCAACAACGCGTCGAGCTCGACCGGTGCTGCTCAGGTCGGCGGGGGCAACTCGTCCGGCGACTCGACCGGAGTGCTGCAGTCCGGCTCGCCGCAGGCGAGTCCCGCCGTCGGTGCGTCGCTCGTCGGCGAGGCGGTCTCCGCCTCCGCGCCGGTGGGGGTCGCAGGTAGTGGCAACAGCGCGGCCGACGCGGTCGGAGCAGCTCAGGTCGGCGGCGGCAACACGGTCACGCGTTCGTTCCTCGCGACGCAGTCCGGTGCAGTGACGGCCGGAACGACTGCAGGGGCGGGCGGCACGACGACGTCGGCGCCCGTGACGGTCGGCGGCGGTGGTGGGACCAACTCCGCCACCGATTCGATCGGCACCGCACAGGTCGGTGGTGGGAACACGGCCACCGGCTCGACCGGGACGGTTCAGTCCGGGCCGGTCGGTGCAACGCCGTCGGTTGCTTCGGGTCCGACCGCAACGGCGGCTTCGACTCCGGCAGCGTCGGCGTCGACTCCGGCGTCAGCAACCGGAGTGCCGTCGGCGCCGGGCACGCGTACGTCCGAGGGCGCGCCGCGCCCGAATCGCAACCCGTTCGGCGCCACGAAGACGCCGACCGGCGGACCGCAGACGCTGGGCCAGCTCCCGTTCACGGGGCTCGGCCTGCTGCTGTTCGTCCTGCTCGGGCTGACCCTCGTCGCAACGGGTCTGACGACCCGCGCGCGCACGCGCCTGAGCGTCTAGAAGGAGGGGCCTGCGGGCGGCGGATTCGCCGCCGCCCGACGGGCCTGCATCCGTCGCGCGATCAAGCTCACACCGGCGGCCGCCATCAATGCGAAGGCGAGCCCACCGAGAATGAGCAGCGGGACCGGAATCGAGTCCGCCGTGCTCGGGCCGAGCTTCTGCGCGAGCCAGTGGAAGATGCCGCCCGAGCTGCCGGTTCCGTTCGGGCCGTTGCCGCCGCCGCCGCCCAGCGGTACGACAAGCGTGTCGCCGGTCACGTGGCCGCCGTGCTGGCGAATCGTCGCTTGAAGGGCGCGCGTCAGGTCCTGGCGGAGCGTCCCGTAGATGGCCTGGTCCTCCGGGATCTCGTTCAGCGCCTCGCGGTAGCAGTGCACCGGGTACGTCTTGTCGACGCGGCCGTCGACGTACCAGTCGTGGATCAGCGCGCTCGAGCAGGTACTCATCGATCGCGCCTGCGCCGGCTGCGCCGTGCCGAGCGCTGCGGCGCCGATGGCCACGGCTGCAGCGACGAGAATGAGGGGCTTCAGGAATCGGGGCATGCGGGTGCCGGCTGCGGCTTGCGCGAGACTCTAACGACGATCTTGCCCACCCTGCCGGATGGGAGTGTGGGTGCCATGAGTCAGTTGTAAGCGCTTTGTAAGGTAGCTGTGGCTCGGTTCCGGCGGTGTTCGAATGTGGGACAGGGCTTCGTGGATGCGGCCTGCGGCTCTGTTAGCTTCGCGCGCGATGCGCTGGCCCGTTGCCTGGGGAGCCGCGGCCGGCGGGCTGTCCTTTGCGGCGCTCTTCTTCGGTGAGGGGTCGAGCCAGTCCCGGGTCTTCTGGATCGGAGCGCCGGCCGTTCTGGTGGCGGCGGTCGGCTGGGCGTGGCGGCCACCGCGCCTGCCGCTCCGGGGCTCCATCTTCTTCCTGTCCCTGGCGGCGTTCGTCGTCTGGCAAGGGGTGTCGATCGCGTGGTCGATCGAGCCGAGCCGCTCGTGGGACTACACGAACCGCGGGCTCGTCTACTTCGCGTTCGCCGCGGTCGGGGCGCTCGTCGCGGGCACGCCGCTGCGCCGTTTCGCGTGGGCTGGGTGTTTGCTACTCGCGGCGCTGTTCTTCTGGGCTCTGGCGGCGAAGGTGATTCCCGGGCTCTATCCGGACTACGAGCGGCTGGCTCGTTTGCGCTATCCGATCGAGTACTGGAACGAGCTCGCGTTGCTCGCGGCTGCCTCAGTGCCGCTCGGGCTGTGGGCGGCCGGGCCTAGACACGATCGGCGGGCCCGGATGGGCGGCGTGCTGCTGTTGTACGCGGCGCTAGTTGTCGCGGTCCTGACGTACTCGCGCGTGGGGATCGTGCTGACGGTCGTCGCCGCAATCGTCTGGCTCTGGCTCGATCGTGATCGGCTGGCGGCGCTCGGGCCGCTCGCGCTGGCGTGGATCGTCGGCGCCGTCGTCGCAGGGGTTGCACTGCTCCTTCCCGGCGTCAGCGCCGACGGGCAGCCGCATGACGTGCGCGTGCAGGACGGGCTGGTGTTCGGGGCGGTGTTCGTCGTTGGCGCGGTCGTCGTCGGATTCGCGTCGCGGTTCGCGGTGGCGCGGACCGTTGACCGGCGCGTCGCGCGTGCAGCGGGGGTTGCGCTCGTCGTCTTGGTGCTCGTGGCGTTGGCCGCGGCGGTGGTGCGCGCGGGCGGGCCCGCGGATTTCGTCAGCGCGCGCTGGCACGAATTCTCGAACAAGACCAGCGCGCAGGTGGAGAACACGCCGGGCCGGATCGTCAGCGCGAGCTCGAGCAACCGCTGGCGCTGGTGGAAGGAAGCGTGGAACGCGTTCACGGACAAGCCTCTGCAGGGAACCGGGGCGGGAACGTTCGAGCTCGTCGACCGCGTCGCGCGCACCTCGCCGCTCGCGACGATCGAGCCTCATTCGGTGCCGCTGCAGTTCCTAAGCGAGACGGGGATCGTCGGGCTCCTGTTGTACGGGGCGGTGGTCGCGTCTGCGGCGTTCGGAATCCTCCGGCGCGAGCGAACGCGGGCCTGGCTGGCGCTCGCTCTGGGAGCTGCGTTCTGCTTCGTGCACTCGTGGGTGGACATCGACTGGGACTTCATCGCGGTGCAGGGGCCGCTGTTCCTTACCGTGGGAGCGCTCGTGTCCGGTCCTGCGGCTCCGATGCCTGCCCGCCGCCGGTGGCTCGTCTCCGTCGCGGTCGGCGTCTCCGCGCTGGCGGCGCTCTATTCGGTGACGTCACCGTGGCTCGCGACGAACCGCGTGGCGGCTGCGTACGACGCCATCGAGCGAAACCGTCCGGACCAGGCGCTCACCGACGCGAGGTCGGCACATGCGTTCAATCCCCTTTCCGTCGACGCGCTGTTCGTGCAGGCGCTCGTAGAGCCGAACGCGAAGGCGCTGAAGCTCTATCGCCAGGCGCGAGATCTCGAGCCCACGAATCCGGAGACGTGGTACCAGCTCGGCGCCTTCGAACTGCTGTACCTCAATCGTCCCCGTGACGCTTACCGCGATCTGAATCACTCGTACACGCTGGACAACACTCTGTTCAGCCCCGCGAGTGCGGCCGGTCACCAGCTCGACGAGGCGCGCTGCAAGGTCGACCCGGCTACCTGCCCGTGATCAGCACGAGGTGCGCGCCCAGCAGCTGTGCGGTGCGCATCCCGTCGAGCGGCCGGACGATGCGGACGTGCAGGTCACGTCCGAGCCGCGCTCCCTCGGCTGCGTAGCCGGGGCGGTACATGATCAGTGTGCGGGGAGTGTCGCCGGCGGCGTTGCCGATCTGGCCGAGCTGGTAACCGTGTGCGCTCACCTGGTTGGCGGCCGTGTGTGCGGCGCCGGCCTGGCCGCCGCCGTTCAGGACCATCACGGAGGTGTCGGCCCGGGCGAGCGCCGCCTTCTTCGCGGGCGCGGGCTGGGCGGTGCGAACGCGAGGAGGTCCGGCGGCGGCGGCGGTCGTTTCGCGTAGGTGGGTCGCGAGCGGATTGCCGAGGGCCACGAACGCGATCGCGGCGAGTGCGATCAGCTCGATCGCGGCAACGGCGCTGACGGCGATCGTCGCCCGGCGCCAGGGCCGGATCACGTCGAGGTCGAGATCTTGCGCGTGCTGCATCGCCCGGAGCGAGTTCGTCCCCCGCGGGCGTGCTCCTTCACAGGGTCGTAGGATGGTGCCTCGTGGCACGGACGATCGCGATCGTCGAGGACGACGCAGACATTCGCGGGCTGCTCGATTTCAAGCTCAGGGCGGCCGGCTACGAGACGGCCTTTGCCCGGGACGGGGTCTCTGCGATCGGCGTGATCCGGAAGGCCCAACCGGATCTGATTCTGCTCGACATCGGACTGCCAGGAGGCGATGGTTTCGTGATCCTCGACCGCCTGCGCGAGTTCGACGCGCTCGCAACCATCCCGGTGGTGGTCATCAGCGCGGTCGTCCGGTCGGACACCCGGGAGAGGATCGAGCTGTCAGGCGTCGCAGCCTTCGTCGAGAAACCGTTCGACGTCGAAGAGCTCCTTCGGACCGTCGAATCGATCCTGGCTGCGCGGTAGACGCAAGTCGACGCCTTCGTCGCGCACGTGTTCGAGAACGTGGCTCTTTGTGCACCTGGCCCGAAGGGCTGGGGTCAGACCCTTGCTGTTCGAGACGTGGCTCCTTACGTGGAGGAGACCCAGGCCCACGTTTCGGCGAGGCCTTCGTCCAGGGTGCGCTGCGGCTCCCAGTCGAGCTCGCGCTTCGCGAGGGACGCGTCGAGGACGCTGCGCTGGAGCTCACCCGGACGGGCGTCCGCGAACTCCGGCTCGCGCTCCACGCCGGCGACGTGCTGGATCCGCTCGTACAGCTCGAGCACCGACGTCTCGACGCCTGTGCCGACGTTCAGTACGCCACCCGCATGCTCCGCCGCAGCCAACGTCGCTGAGACGACGTCGCCGACGTACACGTAGTCCCGTGTCTGCGTCCCGTCTCCGAAGATCTTCGGCGCCTCGCCCTCACGCAGCCGGTTCATGAAGATCGCGACGACGCCGGCTTCGCCCTTCGGATCCTGCCGCGGTCCGTAGACGTTGCCGTAGCGCAGCGACACGTGCGCGGCGTCGTAGAGCCGGTTGTACGCGGCGATGTACTCCTCGCCGGCGAGCTTCGACACCCCGTAGGGCGCGAGCGGGGCACGCGGATGGTCCTCGCGCGCGGGTCCCTCGCATTCCCCGTAGATCGCGCCGCCCGTCGAGCTGAAGACGATCTTCGTCCCGTGCTCACGCGCCGCCTCGAGCACGTGCAATGTCCCGACGACGTTCACGTCGGCGTCGAAATCCGGCCGCTCGACCGACACGCGAACGTCGGCCTGCGCCGCCAGGTGAAAGCAGACCTCGGGCTTCACCTCGTCGAACACTCGCCCCGAGTCGGTGCGGATGTCGGCTTCGTGGACGTGCACGCCTTCCGGGACGTTCTCGCGCTTCCCTCTGGAGAAGTCGTCGAGCACGTGCACCTCGTCCCAGCGGGCGAGCAACGCATCCACCACGTGCGAGCCGATGAAGCCCGCGCCTCCTGTCACGACCGCCCGCACGCGCCGTATCGTACGGACGGCGGTGTTCGTCACCTTCGAAGGCCTGGACGGGTCCGGCAAGACCACGCAGGCGGAGCTCCTGGCCGAGGCGCTCCGCGCTGACGGACGCGACGTCGTCGCTACCCGGGAGCCCGGCGGCACGCCGCTCGGTGAGGAGGTGCGGCGCCTGCTCCTGGAGGGGATGGAGATGAGCCCTTGGGCGGAGGCCGCGCTCTTCGCGGCGGCCCGAGCGGAGCTCGTCGAGCGCGTGATCGCGCCGGCGCTCGACGCCGGCCACGACGTGGTCTCGGATCGGTACGTCGACTCGTCGCTCGCCTACCAGGGCCACGCGCGCGAGCTGGGCATCGACGAGGTCTACGAGTTGAATCGGGTCGCGACGCGCGGCCTCCTCCCGGATGTCACCTTCGTCCTCGAGGTCGATCTCGACACCTCCGTGCGACGTGTCGGGCAGAGCCCTGACCGGATCGAGCGGGAGGGACGGGACTTCCGGCAGCGCGTGCTCGACGGATACCGCATAGTCGCCGGCAAGTACGGTGAGCGCGTCGTCCTGCTCGACGGCACGCGGCCACCTGATGAACTGCACGAGGAGATTCGTGGACGTCTTCGAGAACATTCCTGAACAGGCCGAGGCGAAGCGGCTGCTGCGTGCCGCGCTCGCCGACGAGGGCCCCGCACACGCCTACCTCTTCCATGGGCCTCCCGGCGTCGGCAAGCGCGCCGCAGCAATCGCTTTCGCCGGCGAGCTGATCGGAGACCGCGGCCGCGTCGAGCGCGGCTCCCATCCCGACCTCTATCTCGTCGAGCCGGTCGGAGACCAGATCCGCATCGACGACATCCGCGAGCTGCGCCGCGACCTGCACATGCGTCCCTTCGAGGCCGACCGGCGCGTCTACCTCGTCTACGCCGCGGAGACGATGAACGAGGACGCGGCGGACGCGCTGCTCAAGGATCTGGAGGAGCCGCCGCCGTACGCCGTCATGGTGCTGGTGGCCGACGATCTCGGGCCGCTCCCGGAGACGATCCGCTCGCGCTGCCAGCTGGTTCCGTTCACGCGCCTTTCGGAGCGGGCGATCCGCGAGGAGATCGACGCGCGCGCGCCGGGGCTCGAGCCGGACCAGGCCGCCTCGCTCGCGCGGCTCGCGTCCGGGCGGCTCGACCGCGCCGCACGGCTCCTGGATCCGGACAGCGCGCGTCGGCGCGAGGCCTTGCTCGAAGTTGCACGCTCCGTCTACACGGACGCGGAGTTCGAGCCCGGCGAGGCCGCGCAGCGCATCCTCGACGGCGCGAAGGAGTGTGGCGCCGAGGCGAAACTGAAAGCAGAGGAGGGGCTCGAGCTGCTCGACCTCCCTACCCGCGAAGCCGAGCAGCGAGTCCGCCGGGCAGCCCGCGGCGCCGAACGGGAAGAGCTGCTCGCGTCGCTGGAAGAGCTCGCATCCTGGTACCGCGACCTCGTTGTCGTGGCGGTCGGAGCGGAGCGCGCCGTCGTCCACGCCGACCGGCGCGAGCTCCTCGCCCAGGACGGCACGACCGAGCGGCTCGCGGGCGCCGAGCGTGCCTGCGAGCTCGTCCGCGAAACCTGGCGCGCCTTCGAGGAGTTCAACCTCAGCCCGCCGCTCGCCCTCGAGGCGCTCTTCGTGAAGCTGCGACGCGAGCTGGGGACGACCCCGGCCCTGGTCTAGCCACCCCTCGATCTAGGGTCGTCCACCTCCTGAGGGCTGCCGACACTCGCAGTACGAGCGCCTCCGGGCGGAGCGTTCGTACCCGCAGCAGCAGGAGGATCGGTGGCCGCAGAACCATCCATAGGTCGGGCAACCCGGGTCGAGCGACCCTTCGCTCCCGGCGCCGATGCCGCAGGCGATCTCTACGAGCGCTACTCCGCTCAGATTCTCAGCTACTGCCAGCATCAGCTCGGCTCGCGCGAGGAGGCGGAGGACGCAGTCCAGACGACGTTCATGAACGCCTTCCGTGGCTTGTCGCGCGGGATCGTCCCCGAGCTCGAATCCGCCTGGCTGTTCAAGATCGCGCACAACGTGTGCCTCTCTCGCCGGCGCTCCTCCTGGCGCCGCGGCAAGATCGAGGCGCCGAACAACTTCGAGGTGCTCCAGGAAGTCATCCCGGGACGCGAGCAGATCAGCGACGAGCTGATCGGCTTGCAAGACGTCCTCGAGCAGATGCCGGAGCACCAGAGGCGCGCGATCCTTTTGCGGGAGTGGCAGGGGCTCACATACCGCGAGATCTCGGCCGAGCTTGGGCTTACTCAAGCTGCCGTCGAGACACTGATCTTCCGCGCACGTCGTGCGCTCGCTCAGGGCCTGGAGCAGGACGCAGACACGTGGAAGAAACGGCTGCGCCGCGGCGCCGACGTCGGTGGTGCAATCGCATTCGTGAAAGCACTGCTCGGCGGCGGCGGCGCGGCAGCCGTGAAAGTTGCTGCGACCGCACTCGCGGTTGCCGCAACAACGGTGGCAGCGGCGACCGAAGTGCCGAGGCACGCTCATCACGCACCGGCGACCAAGCCCACGCCTGCTGTTATTCAGCACCTCACGCGTGAGAGCACTGCGACGATCGCTTCACCGACCGCTACCGCGCCCGAATCCCTTGCGCATGTGACCTCGACGCGTAGCCTGCCGAAGCCTGTCGCTCTTCCGGTATCGCATCCAGAACAGACGGCTGTCGTATCCGCCACCACGGAGCCCTCGTCAGTACCGGAGACACCGCCCGCACCTGCACCGAGTCGGCCCGACCCGACGCCCCCGCCGGCTGCAAGCGCTGCATCCGTTCCGTCAGCCCCCGCCGGTAACGGCAATGGCAACGGGAAGGGCAAGAAGGACGAGCGCACAACTCAGGCGACGACCCAGACGACCGAGACGCCGGCTGTTTCGCCGGCCGTGGATCCGCCCGCGCAGCAAATCGACCAGGGCCAGGGCAACGACAACAAGGACAAGTCCGTCAAGCCCGGCAACGGCAACGCAGACGCGAGCAACAGCAACGGGAACGGCAACAACGGCAACAGCAACGGCAACGGCAAGAACAAGTAATTCGAAACCTTGCCCGGGTCCGAAGCGGCTAAAGTAGAGGCCTCGCCGACGTAGCTCAGCTGGTAGAGCACTTCACTCGTAATGAAGGGGTCCCCAGTTCGAATCTGGGCGTCGGCTCTTTGGCCGAAGGCGAATCGGGGGCCTCGCGTGGCGAGCGTGGGCGACTCTACGGCAGCTCGGTCCCTCGTCTTCCTAGCTCTGGTTGGAGCCGCAGTCGCGGAGACCGGCGCGGTCAAGGCGACCATTGAGAGGCTGGGCGAGCTTGCCGATCTTGTCGAGCTCGGCAAGCATCCCACGGCTGTCTCCCAGAGCGGCCTTACGGAGGGCGAGTCGAGTGTGGCTGTCAGCCGTCCTGAGTAGACGCAGAATCGGCGCCATCTGTGTGCGCATGGCGTGAGGGACCGGCGTGGTCTCAATCCGCCTGTCCTGGGTTAGCGCGAGCGCGAGGTAGTGACCAAGGGCGTAACCGAAGGCCTTCCAGTCTTTGGCCTCGGTCGCCTTTTGCATTGCCTTCTGATCAGCTCTGAGTTTCGGGGTGTAGCCGCGACAGAGGCGGTTGAGTTGCGCGCGGTACCCAGCAGGAGTCTGCGCTGAAGCCGCCGACGGAGCGACGACTCCCAGGGCGGCGGTGAGGATGACTACGACGAAGAGCTTCATCGGCAAAGCGTAGGCCTCCCTTTCTGGAGCTTTCATCGTCCGGTCGCCCTACCGCCTTTAGTCACGCGGCAGCGAGCGACAACCTCTAGGTCCAGGCAGATCAGTACCTTCGTGGCGCGCCTGTCATCCGGCCTTTTCCCAAAGTGGGGCACAGGGGGGAAGGCATTCCGCGCTCGTGTGCGGTACGGGCGTCCGGTGGCTAGCCCATCATCCACGGAAACGAGAGGACTTGCATGACTGGATGGACACTGAAGGCCGCGAAGGTCGTGGCGATGGCAGGTCTGCTGATCGCCGGTGTCGGCGTGTCGGCCGCCCTCGCCGATTCCGGCAACGGGAACGGCAACGGCAACGGGAACGGAAACCAAGCTTCCACGACCGTTCCCGGATCCCCCGGCGACGACTGCTCGCACGGCAGCAATAGCGTTGATTGTCGCCCCGATCCAAACCAGAACGGGAAGGACTGCGAGGATCACGGGAACGCCAAGGGCAACGAAGACCACTGCAATCAAACCGATACGACCACGACGGAAACCACGACCACGAACGAGACGACGACTACGAACCAGACCACGACCACGAACCAGACCACGACCACGAACCAGACGACCACCACCCCTGGGACGACTACGAATCCAGGTTCGCCTGGGACTCCTGGGAACGGCAGCACACCGTCAACCCCGTCCGGCGGGTCGGCGCCCTCCTCGGTGTCGGCTCCACCGGTCAGCACGCCGGAGCTCCAGCAGGCGCCGGAGCAGAAGGTTACGGCGCAGCAGGTGAAGGGCGCACACGCGAGTCGCGTCTCAGCGGCTGCCAACAAGAGCGGAGAGCTGCCTTTCACCGGGTTCCCCGCCTGGGCTCTTGCCCTGCTCGGCTCAGCGATGCTCGCAGTTGGGCTCGGGCTTCGCAGAGTCGCAAGAGTCGCCTCTTAGCACGTCCCATCGCGGTGGCCCATTCGGGCCACCGCGATGTTCCGTTTCAAGCCCGGCGTCGGCTTAGACTGACGCTGTGAAGCAGACCGGCCTTCAACTGCTCGGTCTTGCCGCGATCAGCGCTCTGTTAGTGGCAACGGGATGCGGAAGCACGAAGACCGTCACCCGAACCGTCACCGTGTCCCCGACGGCGAAGAACGGTGTTGGTCCCCCACGCGAGGTCGTCGAGTACGGGTACATCAAGTCGCTCAAGCGCAAGGGCGCGACCTTCGAGCTGCGCTTCGACCCTGCCTGGCTGCTCACGGGGAAGACCGCGAACCAGGCGGCCCTCGAGGACACAGGCTCGAGTGACGTTCCGAACGACAACTACATCGTCAACGAGAGCACGCGCGCGTACACCTTCTTCGTTTCGCCGAGCGCGCACGTGACCGTGCTGAAAGAGGGTGTGAACGGAAGCGCGATCACCGTGGGTCAGCTCGCCCAGCTCGCCGACGGCCGCAATCCGTTTCCGAAGCCGCTCTTCGAGCCGATCTCGACCGGCTTCTGGATCAGCATCAGAAACGATACGGTCGGTTCGCTCGAGCAGCAATACCACCCGTGATGGAGAAGATCGTCGTCGGCATAGATGGCTCGGAGTCATCGAAGAACGCCCTTCGCTGGGCGGTCGAGGACGCGCGCGTTCGCGGCGCAGAGGTGATCGCGCTCCACGCGTATGAAGAGCCGATGCCGGGGGCCGATGCGACCCTCGCTGTGCCGATCGACTTGCCCGGGCTCGTCACCGAATTTCACGAAGGCGCTCTGCGGTTCGTCACGGAGGTCGTCGACGAGGTCGTGGGCAACGCCGTGACCGTGAACGTCGCGCCGGTCGCCGTCGAAGACGAAGCTGCGAGGGCCTTGCTCGACGCGGCTCGCGACGCCGACCTGCTCGTCGTCGGCTCGCACGGTCACGGGCTGAGCGGCCTGCTCCTCGGCTCGGTCAGCCTCGAATGCGCACGGCACGCCGCTTGTCCCGTGCTGATTCACCGAGGCTCAGCGCCTCAGTAGATCGCTTCGCCGCTCTCCGGGTCGAAGAAGTGGAGGCGGCTCGTGTCCACGACGAGCTCCATGCTGCCCCCCTCTTGCGCGTCGGTGTCGCGGTCGACCCGCGCCACCCACACGTTGCCCTTGGCCTCCGCCACCTCGATTGCGTCTTCGCCGACGGCCGCCTTCACGTCGGCGCCGCGCACCGCCTTTCCGGCGACACCGAAGTGGATGAACACCTCGGAGCCCATGTCCTCCCGGATGTCCACTTGCGCCGAGAGTCGGCGACCGGGGGATGAGTCGGTCGCGAACGCTTCGTCCTCGAGGTCCTCCGGGCGGACTCCGAGGATGATTCGCTTCCCCTCGAACGCCGCCAGTCCTGGGCGCCTGACGAGAACCTGCTCGCCTACCTCCAGCGTACTGTCGCCGAACTTCGCGACGACGCGGCCGTCGGAGTATGAAAGGTCGACGCCGATCAGGTTCATCGCCGGCGAGCCGATGAACTCGGCGACGAAGAGGTTGCGCGGCCGGTCGTAGAGATCCTGCGGCTTCGCCACCTGCTGCAGCAGGCCGTCGCGCATGATCGCAACGCGGTCGCCGAGGGTCATCGCCTCGACCTGGTCGTGTGTCACGTAGATCGTTGTCACGTTCAGCTCGCGCTGCAGCCTCGCGATCTCGGCACGCATCTCGACGCGCAGCTTCGCGTCGAGGTTGGAGAGCGGCTCGTCCATCAGGAACGCGCGGGGCTCCCGCACGATCGCGCGCCCCATCGCAACGCGCTGCCGTTGGCCGCCGGACAGCGTCCGGGGCTTCTTCGGGAGCACCTCGTTGAGGCCGAGTGTCTGCGCGGCGCCGTTGACCCGCTCGCCGCGGCGCTCCTTATTCATGCCGCGGAGCTTGAGACCGAAGGCCATGTTGTCGAACGCGCTCATGTGCGGGTAGAGCGCGTAGTTCTGGAAGATCATCGCGATATCGCGGTCCTTCGGCGGCAGCTTGTTTACGACCTCGCCGCCGATCACGACGCGGCCCCCGGTGATCGGCTCGAGCCCGGCGACCATCCGTAGGGCGCTCGTCTTGCCGCAGCCGCTCGGTCCGACGAGGACGACGAACTCCCCATCGCCGATCTCGAGGTCCAACTCGGAGACCGCCCGGGTTCCGTCGCCGTAGACCTTCGTCAGCTTTTCGAGCGTGATCTCGGCCATGCGCGGATCGTTTCAAACTCTATTAGGATCCGCCGCCTGGTGGAGGCACTTGCCGCTTCACGGCCGCGGGGGAGGCGCTGGACGAACGTTCTGGAGCGCCCGAGCGTCCTTGCGTCCGTGCTCATCTCACCGGCGGTCATCTTCATCCTCGCGCTGGTCGGCGGTCCGCTCGCGCTCGCCGTCTACCTGAGCTTCACGAACGCCATCGGCGGCTCGCTGCACGGCAGGTGGATCGGCCTCGGCAACTTTCGCCACGAGTGGACAAACCCGGCTTTCCAGGACGCCGTCTGGCACACGTTCCTGTTCACGGTCATCTCGCAGGCCATCGTGCTCGTCGTCGCAGGGCTGCTGGCTCATGCCCTGCTGAAGAAGTTCCCCGGCAAGTGGCTCCTCCGTTTCCTGATCCTCCTGCCGTGGGCTGCGCCGCTGCCGCTCAGCCTCATGGGCTGGACCTGGATCTTCGACACGACCTACTCGATCATCAACTGGACGCTGCAGCACCTGCACCTGGTGAGCACAGTCTCTCCACCACAGTGGCTCGCGCAGCCGAGGCTGGCGATGGGCTCGGTGATCGCGGTCCACGCGTGGCGGATCATCCCCTTCGCGACCGTGATCTTCCTCGCCGGTCTCGCCTCGATTCCCAAGGAGGTCGACGACGCCGCGGCGATCGACGGCGCGACGGGACTGCGCAAGTTCTGGTCGGTCTCGCTGCCGTTGCAATTGCCGATCGCCACCGTCGCCCTGCTGTTCGGGATCGTCTTCACGGCGACGGACATGGCGGTCGTCTACATCCTCACCAACGGAGGCCCGCCGCCGTCCAACTCCACCGAGATGGTCACGACCTGGGCCTACAAGACCGGGATCGAGTCCGGTTCGCTCGGCGCGGGCGCTGCGATCTCCCTGTTCCTCTTACCGGTCCTCGCCGTCGTCGCGATCGGGATGCTGATCTTCGCGCGCCGCGCAGAGGTGACCTAGCAAATGGATGCCGTGCTCCGAGGGTTCCGCGAGAAAGGGCTGTCGTATCTGATCGTCGGCCCGTTCGCGATCGTGCTGGCCTTTCCGTTCTACGTGATGGTGATCACCGCTTTCAAGCAGCAGCGCGACTTCTACGACCTCAGCCATTCGCCGTACTGGTTCCACAAGGGACCGACGCTCTCCAACGCCCGTTTCCTTTTCGACGAAACGCAGTACACGACGTGGCTGCGCAATACGGCGATCATCGGCGTTGTCGTCGTGCTGATCACGCTCGTGCTCGCGGTCCCGGCGGGTTACGCGCTCGCGCGGCTTTCGGGCAAGCTCGGCCAGAGCGTCGGCGTCGGCATCTTCCTGACGTACCTCGTGCCGCCCACGCTCCTCTTTCTGCCGCTGTTCTCGGTGATCACGCAACTCGACAGACAGACCAGCCACCTCTTGCATTTCCACCTGCGTGGCTCGATCTGGTCGCTTGTCCTGGTTTATCCCTCGTTCACCGTCCCGTTCGCGACGTGGCTGTTGATGGGATTCTTCAAGACGATTCCGCGGGAGCTCGAGGACGCGGCCCTGATCGACGGCGCTTCACGGCTCGGGACCCTGGTCCGCATCGTTTTTCCTATCTCTGTTCCGGGCATCTTGACTGTCGTGATCTTTTCCTTCTCGCTCGTCGTGAACGAGTTCGTGTACGCGTTCACATTCATCTCTGCATCGAGTCACCGCACGCTGTCCACGGGTGTCTACACGGATCTGATCCGCGGCGATCTGCCGCAATGGGGAGCGATCATGGTCGCCTCGCTCATACCGAGCATTCCGCTCGCGCTCCTCTACAACACGTTCCTCGACCGGTTCATCGCGGGCTTCACCGGGGGAGCATTCCGGTAGGGCCTAGAAAGGAGGGGTAGTGGCAAGCTCAGACGATCCCAGTCGACGCGAAGGGAGGTATGACCGTCGCGAGCTGATCCGGAGGGCCGGTGCGGCCGGCATCTCGATCGGCGTGGCGGGCTCGGGCTTCGGGCAGGCGTTCTACGGGCCGCTTCGCTTCAAGGGCCGCTGGCTGAAGGGCGACCTGACGATCATCCAGTGGGCGCACTTCGTTCCGGCCTACGACAAGTGGTTCACAGACGTGTGGTCGAAGAATTGGGGGCAGAAGAACGACGTCCAGGTCAAGGTCGACCTCATCCTCAACACGCTGTTGCCGGCTCGTGCTGCAGCGGAGGCGGCGTCCGGTTCCGGCCATGACCTCTTCTTCAACCTCTCGCCCCAAGCGCAGTTCGAGGACCAGGTCATCAACCACGCCGAGATCGTCCAGGAAGTTCAGCGCAAGGTCGGGAAGATCGGAGGCCTCGGCAAACGGGCGACGTACAACCCGAAGACGAAGAAGTGGTTTGCCTTCGCCGACAACTACGTCCCGGACCCCGTGGTCTGGCGGCATGACCTCTGGAACGGCGTCGGCATCGCACCATCGACCTGGGAGAACGTGCGCAAGGCGGCGCCGAAGCTGAAGGCCGCCGGCCATCCGATCGGGATCGGTCAGTCGGCGGAGCTCGACTCGAACATGGCGCTGATGGCCTTCATGATGTGCTTTGGCGCGTACGTCCAGGATGAGAAGCACCGCGTCACGGTCAAGTCGAAGCACACGATCGAGGCCGTCAAGTTCATGGCCGACATCTTCAAGAGTGGTGAGACCGACGAGATCTTCGGCTGGACGCCGGCCTCGAACAACAACTTCCTCTACTCCGGCAAGGGCTCGATGATCCTGAACGCGATCTCGGCGACGAGGACGCCCGAGGACCTCGGACTGCCGTTCGCGGATCAGCTCTACATCTACCCGATCCCCAAGGGCCCGGTCCGGCGGATGGGGCTCGAACACGTGATGGGGTCCTACTCGATCTGGAAGTTCGCTCAGAACATTCCGGCGGCCAAGAAGTTCATGGCCGACCTCGAGATCAACTACAAGGACGCGTTCGTCGCGTCGAAGTTCTACAACTTCCCGACGTTCCCGGGGGCGCTTCCCTTCAAGAGGATCCAAAAGCTTGCGGCGGCCGACACGCACAAGCCGCGTGGCAAGTACCAGATCCTCACGACCATCGCGCAGAAGTACACGGTCAACCCCGGCTACCCGGGCTACACGAACGCCGCGTTCTCCGAGGTGTTCGGCAAGTTCCTGATCCCGAAGATGTTCGCCCAGGTCTCGCAGGGCAAGATGAGCGCTGCCGACGCGGTCAGTGCTGCGGACCACGACTTCAGGGACATCTACACGAAGTGGCGGAAGCTGGGGAAGATCTGAGCTCCCGCTGAGAGACTGCGGGCGGTCGTAGCCGCGGCCGTCCGCAACCTCACCTGCCGGAACGTGACGTGACCCCAACAGCTGGGGTCAGACCCTTGCAGTTCGGGGCGTGACTCACTCGGACGTGACCCGAAGGGCTGGGGTCAGACCCTTGCAGTTCAGGACGTGACTCCTTGGGTAGCGTCGGGCTCGACTATTAACCTACGCAGACGTGACCTCGAACCCGCACCGCTGGAGGATCCTCGCCGTCGTCGCGACGGCCTTCTTCATGACGATCCTCGACGTCTCGATCGTGAACGTCGCGCTCCCCTCGATCAGCCGCTCGCTCCATTTCTCGCGGGAAAACCTGCAGTGGGTCATCACCGCGTACTCGATCGCCTTCGGCGGCTTCCTCCTCCTCGCCGGGCGTGCCGCGGACCTGCTCGGCCGGCGACGGGTGTTCATGGTCGGAGTCGCGCTCTTCACGGTCGCCTCGCTCGTCTGCGGGCTCGCGCAATCCGAAGCCATGCTGATCGTGGCGCGCGCCGTACAGGGACTCGGCGGCGCGATCATCACGCCGGCCGCGCTCTCGATCGTGATGACGAGCTTCGAGGAGGGTGCGGAGCGAAACAAGGCGCTGGGAATCTGGGGTGCACTCGGCGGCAGCGGCGCGGCTGTCGGCGTGCTCGCCGGCGGCGTGCTGACGAAGTACCTGGGCTGGGAGTGGATCTTCTTCGTCAACGTGCCGGTCGGCGCGCTAGTGCTCGCCTTGACGCCCCGCATCGTTCCCGAAAGCAGGCGTGAGGGCGCGGAGCGGCGTTACGACGCGCTCGGCGCGGTGCTCGTCAGCGGCGGCCTGGCGTTGCTCGTCTACACCATCTCGAGAGCGCCCGATGTGGGCTGGGCGACCGCGCGGACGATTCTCCTGCTCGTGGCCTCTGGGGCATTGCTCGTCGGCTTTCTCGTCAACGAGCGTCGAGCCCCGGACCCGCTGATGCCCTTCCACATCTTCCGAGTGCGAACGGTCGCGGGAGCAAACGTCGTCGGCCTGCTCCTCGGCTCGGTGATCTTCGCCAACTTCTTCCTCCTCACCCTCTATGTGCAGAACGTTCTCGGCTACTCGGCTCTGAAGACCGGCGTCACATTCGTCGCGACCGCGGGTACGGCAGTGGTCGCCGCGGGAGTTGCTCAAGCATTGACGACGAAGTTCGGCCCGAGGCCGATCATCGCAATCGGCCTCGCATTACTCACGGGCGCAATGCTCTGGTACTCGCAGATCCCGGTGCACGGGAGTTACGTGTCCCACCTGCTGCCCGGCTACCTGATGGTCGGCGTGGGGATCGCGTTCGCGTTCGTCCCGGTCTCGATCGCAGCGCTCGCCGGCGTCGCCGAACGCGAGGCGGGACTGGCCTCCGGGCTCATCAACACGTCACAGCAGATCGGCGGGGCGATCGGAACTGCAGTTGCGTCGACGATTTTCACGAGTCACTTCAAAACGCTTCGCCTTGAGGGCAAGTCGTTGCCGGTGGCATTGACCGGCGGCTACAGCTGGGCCTTCTACGGCCTGGCCGTGTTCGGTGTTCTGGCGTTCATCGCGGCGGTCACGCTGATCGGCCGCGAGGACATGTCGCAGGCACCGTCGACGGCGCCCGCAGGTAGCTAAACCTTTGCGCCGAGCGCGTCCTGCACGCTGTCGCGCACGACGAAGAGCTTGTCGAGCCCGGAGACCTCCAGAGCGCGCCGCGTCTCGAGACCGGGCGCTGCGAGCAGGAGGCCGTCTCGGTTGTCCAGTTTTGCGCGGATCTCGATCAGGACGCCGAGCGCCGTCGAGTCGATGAACTCGACCTCGCCGAGGTCGACGACGATCCGCTCCGGATCCTGGGCACAGG
>DASVEU010000224.1:0-4007 GCA_036380395.1 Gaiellaceae bacterium | reverse complement strand
TCCGCGAGCCAGAAACCGGCAACCCTGGCCTCGTCGGATTCGGCCGTCACAGCGGCCCAGGCTCCGTCGAGCTGCTCGGCCCCTCGCGCGTGAGTGAACGTCTGCAGCGGGTGGATCGAGAAACGGCGGCGATGCGGATCGAGCGCCGACAGAGGCCTGGCTCCGGAGACGTGGGCGACCCAGGGGCCTTCCTCGAGGCCGGCTGCCACTTCGGCGATCGAGCCGTCCGGCACGCACAGGAGGACGAGCTCCCGGTCGTCGCCCACGGTTAGCCCCCTCGCGCGCAGGCGAGCCGAAATCGCCGAGCCGACGCGGCCCGACCCGATGACTTTGACGCTCTCGAACACTCGACGCTCCAGTTCCGTAGCGGATACCGGGCAGGGGAAGCGTACACCGCCGGTGGTACCCTGCCGTGCCTGGTGGGTCGTCGTTTCCTCCTGGGGCTAGCCGTCGTCGTTGTGCTGGCCGCACCCGGCCAGGCGCGTGCGGCGATCGCCCTCTCGCCTTGTCCGGAGACCACGAACGGCGTCCAGTGCGGGACCGTCGATGTCCCGTTGGATCGGAGCGGAGCCGTGCCCGGCACGATCCCGCTCCACGTCGAGGTCCTGCCGGCCAGTGGGTTACCTCGCGGGACGATGTTCTTGATCGCAGGCGGCCCGGGGCAGGGATCTGCCGGCGCCTACGGCCTTGGCTCTACCGGCTCTGCCCAGGACTTGCAGAACATGTTCCCCGGCTACACGCTCGTCGCATTCGACAATCGAGGCACAGGACAATCCGGCCTCATCAACTGTCCCGGCCTGCAGAACTCGACGATGACGACGATCGAACAGGACGCCGCACTCGCCCGCGACTGCGCTGCGATCATCGGACCGGGGCGACAGTTCTATGCGACCCGCGACCACGCAGAAGACATGGAGTCCGTGCGGGTTGCGTTGGGCCTCGGGCGAATCGGGCTCTTCGGGGTTTCGTACGGGACCAAGCTTGCCCTCGCTTACGCGCTCGCTCATCCCGCCGTCGTCGAGCGAATCGCCCTCGACTCCGTTGTCGCCCCCACGTTTCCCGACCCCTTCGAGCGAAATGTCCTGCGAGCGATGCCGGGCACGCTCGCCGCTTTCTGTGCGGGCGGCATCTGCAACGGGGCCACTCGGGATTTCGCGGGTGACGTCGTCAAGCTTGCGAATCGACTCGAAGCCCGGCCCGTCAAGGGCAAGGTCATCGCACCCAACGGGAAGCTGCGGGCCTTGCAAATGAACGGTGAAGAGCTGATCTCGATGATCATCGACGCGGATCTCTCGCCCGGCCTTGCCGCCGAGGCGCCGGCTGCGGTTCACGCCGCCCTGCTCGGGAACGCGCGCCCCTTGCTCCGCTTGTACGACCTGGACCTGCGGACGAGCAAGCTGTCGGCGGAAGATCTGAGCTTCGGTCTCTATGCCGCGACGAATTGCGCAGACGGTCGCTTCCCGTTCGCCCCGGATACTCCGCCGGCCGCGCGCAGAGCGATCCTCGATGCAACGATCGGGGCCTTTCCACCCGGTAGCGTCGGGCCATTCGGAAACTGGGCGGCCCGCATCGGGACGGCCTACTTCTGCGAGCAGTGGCCGACGCCCACAGGAAACACGCCGCTCGGGCCCGGGCCGCTCCCAAACGTGCCCGTGCTCGCCCTCAACGGCGGGTTCGACCTACGGACGCCGACGGCGAATGCGGACGCAGTGATCTCCGCGTTTCCCAAGGGCCAGCTGATCACCGTCCCCGGCGTCGGACACAGCGTGTCCTCCGCCGACTTCTCCGGTTGCGCGTCCGACGCGATCAGAGAGTGGATCCTCGGAACGCTACAGAACTTCCGAAAAGCCTCCTGTCCGCGGGTCCCACCCGTCGGGAAGATCCTCGGCGCGTTCCCGCGCCGACCGGCAAAGGCGACCGTGAAGGCCACCCTCGCGGCTGCAGCGAAGACGGTTCGCGAGGCCGAGGCGACCTGGCTGCAGATCGTGCTCTCCTCGGCGTCGTTTGCTCCCCGCGGTCTGTACGGAGGCAAGCTCGTCCTGTCGCAGCAGGCGCTCAGCTTCACGCTGACCCGGTACAGCGCCGTTGCCGGGATCCAGGTGACAGGGAAGGTCTCTTTCGTCCCCGGAGGCTTGCCCCTTGCCTACAAGGGGACGCTCCGTGTGTCGGGCTCCTCGGCCGTCCGGGGGACGCTGACGTTCTCGAAGGATTCGGTCTCCGGTAGGCTCGGCGGCCGCGTGGTCAAGGGCTCCTACTAGTTCCAGTTGCCGCCCGTCCGGACGGGCACCTAAACTGCCCGAGCGATGCCGATGTACGAGTACGTCTGCATGAAGTGCGAGGAGCACTTCGAGGAGCTCGTCCGGGGAGATCAGGTGGTTGCCTGCCCGGAGTGTGGCGCGACCAATGTCGCCCGGCAGCTCTCGACGTTCTCGATGGTCGGCACCGCCGGGCAGACCGGCGCGTTCAGCAGTGGCACCGGCTGTTGCGGCGGGAGCTGTGGCTGCGGTCACTGAGCTGACCCGGGCAGACGAGCTCCACGCCTTCGGCAGGCTCGTCGCTGACTGCACCAAGTGCACGCTCGCAGCGGGCCGCACTCAAGTCGTGTTCGGCGCCGGCGATCCGGATTCCGACCTGATGTTCGTTGGCGAGGCACCGGGCTTTCACGAGGACAAGCAGGGAGTGCCCTTCGTCGGCGCTGCCGGGAAGCTGCTCGAGCAACTGCTCGCAGGCATCGGCCTTGCACGCGATGAGGTGTACATCGCGAACGTTCTCAAATGCCGCCCTCCCGGCAACCGTGATCCGCTGCCGGAAGAGATCCAGGCGTGCGAGTCGCATCTCTGGCGCCAGATCGAATTGATCGAGCCACGCGTTGTGGCGACGCTCGGGAACTTCGCGACCAAGCTCCTGTCGGGACGGCCGACCGGAATCACACGCGTCCATGGCCAGGAGCAGGAGGTGACGCTCGGCGGACGTCGTGTATTGCTCTATCCGATCTATCACCCGGCGGCCGCGTTGTACACGCCGCGCATGCTCGAGGTGCTCAAGTCCGACTTCGCGAGGCTGCCCGAGCTGATGGGCCGCGAGGTCGCTCCGCCCGAGCCTGTTTACGTCGCGCCGGTCGTCGCAGAGCCCGCCGTGCAGCTCGGGCTCTTCTGATCGAGACTCGCTCGCCGGAAGAGACGGAGCAGGTCGCTGCGAGCCTCGCCGCAGATCTGCGCCCGGGCGACGTCGTGACGGTCTCGGGGGAGCTCGGATCCGGCAAGACGACGTTCGTCCGCGGCGCCTGCCGGGCGCTCGGCGTCGAGGGAGCAGTCACGAGCCCCACGTACACCATCGGTCACCGGTACAAGGGTCGCGTCGACGTGTCCCACCTCGACCTGTTTCGCTTTCGCGGCGTTTCCCCAGCGGAGTGGGGGGACCTCGAGCCCTACTTCGACGACGCGATCGTCTTCGTCGAGTGGCCGGAAGCGGGAGCCGGCGTTCTGCCGGCGCCGCGCGTCGAGGTCGAGCTCGAGTATGGCGAAGAAGGACACCGGCTTGTCACGATTCGCGGCGATGCTGATTCTGGCCTTCGACACGGCGACTGACGTCGCGACGAGCGCGCTCGTCTCGGACGGTGAGGTACTGGGAGAGCGGACGTCGCGCGCGGTCACCGTGCTCGAGGACATCGACGCCTTGTTGCGCCAGGCAGGCGCGCACACCCGCGAGCTCGACGGGATTGCCGTCGGGATCGGGCCCGGCAGCTTCACCGGCATCCGGATCGGGCTCGCGACCGCCCGCGGCCTCGCACTCGCCCTCGGGGTCCCGGTGGCGGGCGTGTCGACGCTCGACGCGCTGGCGGCCGGCGCGCCTCTGGCATTGCCGGTGATCGACGCCCGGCGCGGCGAGGTCTTCGTGCTCCAGGGAGAACCTCGTGTCCTGGTCCCCGCTGGGCTGTAGCTCACTGCCGGCACAGTCTGCGTGGGCAGCGGCGCCGTCCGTTACCGGTCCCTGCTGGAGGCAGCCGG
>DASVEU010000223.1:0-7136 GCA_036380395.1 Gaiellaceae bacterium | reverse complement strand
ACCACTCATCGGCGCCATTCTCGTCGTCGCCGTCGGTCTCCCGCAGTCCGTGCACGTTGCCGCATTGGCCCTGATCTGGCTCGTTGCCGTACGGGAGTTTCAGAGCTACGTCGTGAACCCGCACCTGATGGGGAAATCGGTCGGTCTGTCACCGCTCGTGACGCTGGTCTCCGTGTCCGTTGTAGGCCTGCTGTTCGGCGGGTTCGCGGTGATCCTGGCGATTCCCGTCACGTCGGCGGTTGCGACGATGATCGATGTCTTCGTTCTCGACCACGAGCCTCCCCCCGAAGCGCCATCACGTCAACGCCGCGCACTTCCCAGTCGGGCGCAATGATCTGAACCGTCGCTGTTTCGCGCAACGCGTCAGCGACCTTGCCGACGCTACGGAAACGCAAGCCGACCAGACTGATCTCGATGCTTCCCCTCTCCGACGGAATGCCGGCGCGGCGCTTCCCGATCGTCAACGTTGCGATCATCGTCGCCAACTTCGCGGTGTGGCTGTTCTACGAGCTACCGAATCTGCAATCGGCCGTGTTCCACGCATCCTTCTACCCCTGCACGGTCACACACGCGTGTCATGGCCCTGAGCCGTGGGGAGTGAGCTGGATCACGGCGATGTTCCTGCACGGGAGTTGGGATCACATCCTCGGCAACATGCTGTTCCTCGCGGTGTTCGGCAAGAACGTCGAGGACGCCTTCGGGCATCTCCGTTACCTCGCCTTCTACTTCGCCGGCGGCTTCGTGGCGATGATGACCCAGACTCTCATGACACTGGCGTTCAGTAACGCAGCAGACGGTCGCGTGCCGAACCTCGGAGCGAGCGGCGCCATCGCGGCAGTTCTCGGCGCCTACTTCGTCCTCTATCCGAACTCCACCGTGTTGGGGCTGTTCGTGATCTTCCCAGTGCGGATCTCGGCGTGGTTCTTCCTCGGCTTCTGGTTCCTCTACCAGCTCTTCGAGGCGAACTTCGGGCTCTTCGGTGCAACGGCCAACGGCGGCGGCGTCGCATTCTTCGCCCACGTCGGCGGCTTCATCTTCGGCGTCGCCGTCGCGGCGTTCCTCAGCAGCCTCGGGCGCGTCGCGCCGCAGGACGGAAGACAGGCGCTGCTACGCGCTTCGACCTGAGCGGCTGACAGCGAACTTTCCGCAACCGCTCAGCAGCAGCACCGATGTTCTGTGACCGATCGACGGCGATGATCGTGACAACCGGTGATTCGTGCGCATCGAGCCCACGGCCGGAGGACGAAAGGACTCAAATGTCCAACAACGACTTGGCACGCCATGTCACCGACGAGCTCTACTGGGACCCGAAGGTCGACAGTGCGGCCATTGCCGTCTCGGCCGCCGACGGTGTCGTGACGCTGCGCGGCACGGTCGGCAGCTTCCGCGAGAAGCAGGAAGCCAAGCACGATGCCGAGCGCATCTACGGGGTCAAGGACGTCAAGAACGAGATCGAGGTGCGCATCTTGAACGAGCACCGGCGTTCCGACGCCGAGCTTCGCGGCGCGGTCCTGCAGGCGATGATGCTCGACAACCTCGTCCCCTCGACCATCGACGCGAAGGTCGACAACGGCGTCGTCACGCTGACGGGGAAGGCCAACTGGCAGCACCAGCGCGATGAGGCCGAATCCGTCGCAGGCAACCTTCTCGGCGTCATGGAAGTCGAGGACGAGATCGAGCTCATCGCGCCGGGACCCACCGCGCACGACGTCGAGCACTCGATCAAGAAAGCGATGGAGCGAAACGCCAAGCTGGACGCGGAGAGCGTTGACGTGGAGAGCTCCAACGGGACGATCACCCTCCGTGGGACGGTCAGCTCCTGGGCCGACCACGACGAGGCTGTCGGTGCCGCGTGGGCGGCGCCTGGCGTCACCGAGGTGAAGGATCACATTCTCGTCGCGTACTAAGAACGGCTAACGGCGGCACGGGCCACTCGAGGTCCGTGCCGTCGAGCCGGAAGGGAGCGGCTGGCGATGGAGCAATCGGCTCTGCTGAAGAACGTCTCACACCTCTCGCTCGAGCGAAATCCCGTGCTCGTCGAGCACGCCAAACAACGAGCGGAGAGCGTTCAGAACCGGATCGCGGACAGGATCACCGCGTTCTCCGGATCGATGTGGTTCGTCTACATCCACATCATCTGGTTCGCGTCATGGATCGGCTTCGGGGTCGAAAGATATCCGTACGGCCTCCTCACGATGATCGTTTCGCTCGAGGCGATCTTCCTCTCGACCTTCGTCATGATCAGCCAGAACCGTGCCGATGCGAAGCGTCAGGCGATCGCCGATCAGCAGTGGCAGACCGTGAAGGAAGAGGACAAGCAGAACGAGGAGCTGCTCAAGCTGTCGAACCAGATCCTCGAGCTCACACGGGCAATCCACGCAGTCACGAGCACCAGGTCAGCGACGACGCCGGCGAAGTGATCATCGGGTCCGGGAAGCTCTCCTTCGGATGAGCGCGGCGGTCTGCGCGACCAGACGCGCGAGCCCCGATGGAGTGACGACGATCGGCGCTTCCCGGCCGACGGCACTGCGTTCGCCGATCAGCTTCTTGGCGCGGCGATTCTCTGACATCGGCTCACCATCGTCGAGGCGGCTTACGGATGCATCGGTGAACCGGCCGATCGTTTGCGGCGTCCGCGCATCGCGGACACCGGAGTGAGAGGCTTGCGCGCATATGGCACGCGTTGAGCACGCCCCGAAAGCCGCGCCGTCGGCGTTCATCGGCTCATCATGACTCGCGCATTGGCTGCACCGCTGGCTCCGTACGTCGATGCCCTTCCGCTGCCGTCACGCCTGATCGCGTCGAAGCATGACGGCCGGCTGACGGTCCGCATCCGCGCTGCTGCGCACCGCTTCCACCGCGACCTTCCCGACTCGAGCATCTGGGGGTTCGAAGGGATCATTCCCGGCCCGACGATCGAGGCCGAGCGCGGGCAGCCAATCACGGTCGAGTGGCGGAACGAGTTGGAGGGGGCGTTCCCGGTGTCCACTACCGTCGCCCCGCACCCGACCGACGCCGACGGTGTCCCAGTGCAGTGCCTCCCCGGCCTGAGCGGGGGCGAGCCGGACCGCCACGCGTCCAGATTGATCGGCCACACAGTCGTCCACCTACACGGCGGCCTCACACCCGCCTCCTACGACGGCTGGGCCGAGAACCTCTTCGCCCCGGGCCAGCCGGCCGTCTACCACTACCCGATGGACCAGCGCGCGGCGCTGCTCTGGTACCACGACCACGTCATGGGCATAACGAAGCTCGACGTCTACGCGGGGCTCGCGGGACTCTGGATCGTGCGTGACGACCGGGAGCGCGACCTCGGGCTGCCGGAAGGACCACCGTTCGAGGTGCCGCTACTGATTCAGGACCGAAACTTCGACGTCGGAGAGCAGGGGAGGCTCAGCGGCCGGCTCGTCCACAAGACCGACCCGGACGTCATGGAGTCCTTTGCGCCGTTCACCGCCGTGAACGGCAAGGTCTGGCCGGTGCTCGACGTGCAGCCGACGACCTACCGCTTCCGAGTGTTGAACGGTTCGAACGCTCGCACCTACCGGCTCGTCCTGGTGCACGATGGCGAGCCGGCGCTGGAACGGATCGCGCAGATCGGCACCGACCACGGGCTGCTCCGTGCTCCCGCGACCGTGCCTCGCGACGGCCTCGTGCTCGCATCAGCCGAACGTGCAGACCTACTCGTCGACTTCTCCGACCTCGCGCCCGGAAACCAGCTGACAGTGCTTAACACAGCCGCCGCACCGTTCGACGGCTCGCGCTCCCCGGCCGCAGACGCCGAGGATGCCGTGAACCTCGAGGGTCTACTCCCCTATCCGCAGGTGCTGCGCTTCCGTGTCGTAGGCGGCGCGCCGAGCCGCCGCTCGATCCCACGCGAGCTTGCGACCGACTTCGTGGCTCCGGCGGCGGAGGCTCTCGCTGGCGTGCGCCGGCGCGCGATCGCCCTGGTCGAGCGTGAGCTCGACGACGAGCCGAACATGCTGACGATGGGGGAGCTGGCGGTTACGGCCGACGCCGACCGCGGGCCGTGGCTCAGCGTCATCGACGGCGGCGAAACCACCCGATACCGCGTCGTCGCCGCCCAGTTCGAGGACACGACGACGTTCTTCCCAATGCTCGGCGAGTACGAGGTCTGGCAGCTGATCAACCTGACCGGCGACACTCACCCGATCCATCTCCACCTCGACCCGTTCCAGATCTTGGCGCGCCGGCCGATCCGCTACGAGATCCCGGACGGCGGCATCGGCGAGCGCGACCTCGCCGCGACCGTCACGGTCGAGCGCGACCCAGACGATGAGCTCGACCACGCGATCGACGAAAACGAACGGGGATTGAAGGACACCGTGCGCGTCAATCCCAACGAGATCGTCGAGATCGCCGTCTGCTTCACCACCTACAGCGGCCGGTACATGTATCACTGCCACATCCTCGAGCACGAAGACCGCGACATGATGCGACCCTTCGTCACGATGCCGCCGGAGCTCATGCCGTTCATGGCCTGAGGGGTCCACGGGTTGGCTCATAAGCCTGCGAGCTTTCTGCACGCGATCCGCGGGCGGCCGATTCGCTTTCCGTCGATCTCGACGAGAGTGGCTATCTCGTGACTACTCCATCCCGATCGTCACTGCGTGGCGAAGGCGAGGGCAACGAGGGCGTCGAGCGCGCCGCCTCGGAGCTGGAGCGGCGTCCAGCTGTCGCCTTGATCGAGGCTCTCCCAGAGTTGGCCGTCGGCGAGACCGGCGAACAGACGGCCATCGGTAGAGAGGAGTACGTAGGGCATCGCCGGTAGCGGCTCGGGGAGGCCACCAGCGAGCGGCTGCCAAGGTTCGCCGTCGCGTCGCCGGTAGATCCGTGCCTGCGGGTCGCCGCGACCGTGGGCCGCGTAGGGGCCGGTACTTGCCGAGACGTACCAGCGGTCGGCGTCGTCGGGATCGACGGTGACCGACCACGTGTAGTGGCGGTCGCGGCCCTCGTCGGCCGGCTGCCAGGTCTCGCCGGCGTCGGTGCTGAACGCGGCACCGCCGCCGCCGGCTTCGTACGCCCGTCCTCGGGCGCGTGGGTGCCAGGCGACCGAGTGCACGTCCCTTTGCGCGCCGGGCCGGTGGTCCTGCCAGCTCTGCCCGCCGTCGCTGGAGCGCATCAGGCCGCCGAGCTCGATCCCGACCAGTAGGAGGTCGGCGTCGTGCGGGCTCGGGGCGATCCAGCGGACGTGCGACGTCCACGGCCGCGGCGGGAAACTCCAGTGCGGCCGCGAGGGCAGCTCGAGGAGTGCTTTCAACTCGCGCCAGCTCTCACCCTTGTCGCCGCTACGGAATAGTCGACTCGGCTCGGTGCCCGCGTACACCGCGCCATCAGCAGCGCTGACGGCAAGCGAGAACACCCCAGGCTCAGGCAACTTGCAGTCGACCCAGGTTCGGCCGCCGTCGACGCTGCGGCGCACACCGCCCTCGCGGAGACCGACGAAGACGGTGTCGGGATCGGCCGCGTCGACGGCGAGGCATTGCGCGCCGCTTCCAGCCAAGGAGAGCTCGACTGTCCACGCCTCACCCGCTTCGTCGAGTCGGGCGAAGCCATCGCCGGTTGCGGAGTAGAGGCGCACCACCTGAGTTAGCTCATCCTCCGGTAACGCCAGACCGAGAGCGGCACGAAGAGCGCCAGGATTCCCACGATCCACGCGAGCGAACCCCAGAGCGAATTGGGCACACCGCCGGTGAGCGCGAGGGTGCGCGCCGCGTCCGCGGTCAGCGTCACCGGCGAGGCTTTGGCGATCGGTTGCAGCCAGTCCGGCATGCTCGAGACCGGGACGAAGACCGAGCTCGCGAAGACGAGTGGAAACAGCAGCACGAACCCGGCCGTCTGCGCGGTCTCGGCGCCTCGGACGACCAAAGAGACGAAGGCGAAGATCCAGCTCAGCGCGAACCCGAAGGCGGCGACGAGGGCGACGCAGGCGAGCGCCGGGATGACGCCCGCCTGGAAGCGGAAGCCGACGAGGTAGCCGACGCCGATCATCAGGCCGATGATCAGGATGTTTCGCACGAGGTCCGCGGTCGTTCGCCCGAGCAGGACCGCCGAGCGCGCCATCGGCATCGAGCGGAAGCGGTCGATGACGCCTCGGCGTAGGTCCTCGGAGAGGCCGACAGCCGTGTTCGAGGCGCGGAACGTGACCGACTGGACGAAGATCCCGGGCAGGAGGTAGTCGACGTAGGTGACTCCCGGCGGCAGCGCCAGGCCGACGGCACCGCCGAAGACGTAGACGAACAGAACAACGAACATGATCGGCTGGATCGTCGAGAACACGAGCAGGTCGGGCTGGCGCCAGAAGTGACGGAGGTTCCGCATCGTCACGACGGCGGTGTCGGTGAGGCTCGTCTTGGCGGCTGGCAGCGACGGTGCGTGCGGGCGCGGAAACCGGCGAGGGCGCCCCAGGACCTTCTCGTCAGTCACGGCAGCGGCGATCGGCGGTTTGCCGTTCTCGCTCGGCGCCTCGCCGGTCAGCTGGAGGAAGACGTCGTCGAGCGTCGGTCTGCGCAGGCCCATGTCGCTGACGCCGATCCCGGCGCGACGTAGCTCGGCCGCGGCCTCCTCGACGAGGACGAGGCTCTCCCGCGGCGCCGGCAGGGTCAGCCGGTTCGGCCGCTCGTCCTTCTCCGGCGCGCCGCAGCCGACCCGAAGGAGCGCGGCCTCGGCCTCGTCACGCTGCCCCACGTCGGTCAGCTCGACCTCGAGGATCTGGCCGCCGACACGGTCTTTGAGCTCGTTGCCGGTCCCTTCCGCGATCACGCGGCCGTGGTCAATCACGGCGATCTCGTCCGCGAGCTGATCCGCCTCCTCGAGATACTGCGTCGTCAACAGGATCGTCGTCCCCTCCCGGCGCAGGTCACGGACGATCGCCCAGATCTCGTTGCGGCTCCGAGGATCGAGACCCGTCGTCGGCTCGTCCAGGAAGAGCACACGCGGCTGAGTCAGCAGGCTGGACGCCAGGTCGAGCCGCCGTCGCATCCCGCCCGAGTACGTCTTTGCGGTTCGGTCGGCGGCGTCGGCGAGCTCGAAGCGCTCCAGCAGCTCCGCCGCGCGACGGCGAGCCTCTGCTCGAGAGAGCCGGAACAGGCGCCCGAACATCTCCAGGTTCTCGC
>DASVEU010000222.1:0-3548 GCA_036380395.1 Gaiellaceae bacterium | reverse complement strand
CCTCCCAGAGCGCGACGAGCAGCTCGAGGATGTCCTGCCGATGCTGGGGAAACGTCCGCACGTCGAAGTCATGAACGGTCAGGTTCTCGGCCGAGATCCCGAGCTCGGCGGTGGCTGCCCTCACCTCCTGGGCCAGCGTGTCCGGTGGGAAGCCTTCCGGCAGCGACCGCGTGGCGATCGAGAACGCCACGTAGCGAACTTCCGCCCCCTCCTCCACCAGGCGTGTCATCGTCCCGCCGGCGCCGAACTCGCCGTCGTCGGTATGAGGGGCGAGCACGAGGACGCGCTTCCAGGCTCCGATCACGCGGCCCTTCCTATCACGATCCACCTCCGGCACCGCTCGCGGTGCCGTCTCCGTAGTCTTTCTCCTTCATGCCCCATGGCGACCTGGCTCAGCTGTCTGCGGTAATCGGCGGGCTGGGGGCGGCGGCGATGCTCCTTTCGCACACGCGCGCTCAGCTCCTGGCAGGAATGGCCGTGACCGCGGTCGGCGAGGCGACCCTCGCGGCGGCCCTCATACCGGGGGCGGATCTCAAGCTGCTCGTCAGTCCTGCGAGCCACGCCGCCGCACTCATTGTTGGCGTTCTCCTCGTCGGCGCAAGCGCAGTGGCGCTCGCTCGCTATCCCGCCGTCGTCCCGATCGCTCTCCTCGCCGTGGCCCCGTTTCGGATCTCCGTCTCGATCGGCTCGCAGAAGGCCTACCTGCTCGTGCCGCTGTACGTGGTCCTGGGGGCCGCCTTCCTCGCCCTCGTGTTTCGCGCACTGCGGCGCGATGTAGGGAAACCGCTGCCGCCGCTGCTCGCTGTGCCGGCCGGAACGTTCGTGGCCCTCGCCGGGCTCTCGCTGCTCTGGACGCGCGACCTGCGCCAGGGCACCATCGAGCTCCTCTTCTTCCTCTTTCCGTTCTCCGCGCTCGTCGTCGCCGTTGCGCGGTCGCCCTTCCGCTCGTGGCATCCGCGCGCGCTCGCGACGACACTCGTCGCGCTGGCCGGGCTGTTCTCGGCGGTTGCGCTCTTTCAACGTCTGACGCACGGGCACCTCCTCGCCGGGGACGTCGCGCGTGCGAATGCGTATACGACGTACTTCCGCGTCACGTCGCTCTTCAAGGATCCGAGCATCTTCGGGCGGCACGTCGTGATCGCGATCGCCGTTCTTCTCGTCGCGGTCTGGCTCGGCCGAATTGGCTTCTGGGCCGGAGCTGCCCTGATCGCGTTTCTGTGGGCAGGGCTGCTCTTCTCGTACTCGCAGTCGAGCTTCGTCTCACTCTTCGCGGTCGCCGTGGCTGTGTCGTTCGCGCTCGGAGGACCGAGAATGCGGCGCGTGTTGCTCGTGGGCGGTGTCGCGTTCGTCCTCGCCGGAGCGGCGTTCGTCGCCGCTACGGCAGTGAACGACTCGGCCCGCCAGGCCACGAGTGGCCGGACGCGGCTCGCCCGGGTGACCTGGGTCGTCTTCACGAATCATCCTCTCGTCGGCGTCGGGATCGGTGGCCAGCCGCAGGCAAGCAAGGACGAAGCGAAGACACAGCTGTCCGCCAAGCGTGACCGCTCGCACACCACGCCGCTCACGGTCGCGGCAGAGCTCGGCATCCTCGGCCTCCTCGCCTATGCAGCACTGCTTGCCGGAGCGACGCGGCTGCTGCTCCTGCTGACGCGCTCGAATCGCGCGCTGGGATTAGGAGCAGCCGCGGTCTTCCTCGCCCTGTTCGTGCACTCGCTCTTCTACGCGGGCTTCTTCGAGGACCCGATCGTGTGGGGCGTGATGGCGCTCGCTGCCTGGGCCTGGGTTGCTCTCCCGCGTGAGAGCGAGACCCCGCCAAGCCCGCGCAAACCGGCGCAGCTCACCGAGCCTGCACAGGACGGTGGACCGCGGCGAACGGCTCCCGAGCTCCAACATCAGGCCCCGCTGGCAGACTAGTTTCGCCCGGTGCGCCGTCGGATCCTTCTCGTCGTCGCTGTCCTTGTGCTGCTCGTCGCGGGCGCGGGGGTGGCCTACTTCCTCAAGTCGCGTGAGCGGCCGGGCGGAAAGCTCGACACGAAGCTGAGCGGAGTCACGGCGTCCGTCGCGACGAACGTGGCCGTTCCGACGCAGCCGAAGAAGAAGAAAGGTCGCTATCACCTAGTCGACGACAAACGCTGCTGGGACAACTTCGGCGGCGATCCCGCCCGGACCCTGTCACGACCCGGCCTCGACATCGGCCTCCCACTACGGCACTTCTGGGTGGTCGGCCTGGGCAGCTATATCGAGTACCCGCCCAGCTACTGCAGCGGAATCCTGTACGTGAACACCTTCGGTGGCCGCACCGTCGCCCTCGACTCGCACAACGGGCACAGGATCTGGCAGCGCTTCGGGGCCAAGAAGCCCTCGACGCCGGCGATCGCCGGCCCGCGGCTGATCGTCAGCTCGCACGACGGGAATCTGACCGCGTACAACCGTTTCAACGGCCAGCTGCTCTGGCGGCTCCACGTCAACGCCAAGATCGAGTCGTCGCCGGTCGCGATCGGGCGCGTCGTCTACTTCGGCGCAACGGACGGACGAGTCTTCGCCGTGTACGTGCGCACCGGTCGAGTGAAGTGGGCGTACGACACGGGCGGTCGAATCAACTCCAGTCCGTCGATCGCCGGCAACCGCCTCTTCGTCTCGACATACGCAGGTTCGATCTTCTCCTTGCGCCTCAGCGACGGGCACAAGCTCTGGGACAGATACTTTCGCCGCGACGTGCTTCGCTACGAGAGCTTCTACGCGAGCCCGTCGACCGACGGGCGGCGCGTCTTCACCATCGCCCGCTCCGGAAAGATCTACGCAGTTTCCGCGAGCAGCGGGCGCTTGATCTGGACCGCGCGGGTCGGTGGACTCGGCTATTCCACTCCGGCGATCGCCAGCGGCCGCGTATTCATCGGCGGGTTCGACGGAGGCCTGCGCGCATTTCGCGCGAGCAACGGACAGGTGCTGTGGCGCCGCAACCTCGGCGGCAAGATTCTCGGCGGCTCGTTCGTGGCCGGGAACCTCGTCTTCACCTCGACGCTCGCGGCGCGCACGTTCGCGCTGCGCGCCTCGGACGGCAAGATCCTCTGGCGCCTGAACATCGGCAAGTATTCGCCGGGAATCGTCACCGAGCGGCATTACTTCTTCACGCTGAACGGAATCGTGATGGCGTGGCACGGACGACGAAGCCCGCAGATCCTCGCCCTTCAGCGCGCCAAGAAGCGGCAGGCGGCGCAGAAGAAGTCAGCGCAGGGGCGGGTGACGACGGCGCCAAAGGGGCGAACGCCGTAGACCGAGGCCGGCCGCCCGCCACGCCGCGGCCCGCGCGTTGTACGACGCTCGCTTGAACCTTCCGGCCACGTCGGGCCGCTCGTGCGTCTCGTACCCGAGTTCGGCGAGGAGATCGCCCGCGACCTTGTCGAAGGCGCCGATGTCCTCGGGAGACATCTGCGCGCGCCAGTCTCGCAGCCCCGCGGTCGGAGGGCGTCTGAGGCTCTGTTGGTGCGGCTTGGCCGACACGTCCACGTTGCCCGCGTAGTCGGCCATGGCTGGCTCGTACGGAAGCC
>DASVEU010000221.1:0-3579 GCA_036380395.1 Gaiellaceae bacterium | reverse complement strand
GAGAGCGTGGTCTGCGTGATGTAAGCCATGGGGGTGCCAAGGGGAAGCTCGAGCGCTTCTGCATCCTCGACGCTCTCGACGAGCACCGTCGCCTCCGGGGCTTCGCCCAAAGTACCCACGACCTCTTCATGGCCGGCGTGTCCGATCAGGACGATGCGCCGTCCTTCCGCCGCATAGCGTCGCGCCTGCACGTGTACCTTCGTCACGAGGGGGCAGGTGGCATCGATCGTGGTCTGTCCGCGGACGGCGGCGCGCTCGTAGACCGACGGGGCGACACCGTGCGCCGAGAGGACCAGGATCGCTCCGGGCGGAGCTTCCGCCTCGTCCTCGACGAACACCGCTCCGCGCCCCTCCAGTTCGCGCACCACGTGCGCGTTGTGGACGATCTGCTTGCGCACGTAGACGGGCGCGCCGTAAAGAGAGAGCGCACGCTCGACCGTTTCCACGGCGCGCTCAACTCCGGCGCAATATCCCCGGGGCGATGCAAGCAAGACCCGCTGAACCAAACCGGCGGCCACGGTAGCAGTGCCCCCCGCTCGAGGCCGTTCGAACAGGAAAAGGCCCGTCGCTCGGGGGGGTCGGTGGCGACGGGCCTCCTCCTAGTGCTCACCGCGGACTGCAAGGCCAGGAACGCACCGCGGTTCGCATCGCCCAGTGGGATTGACGCTAACGGGTCCTACGGACCTTTCCAATAGGCCGAACGGCCCATCTTTGGAAGCGAGAGGAAAGCGGCTCGTCTGGCGGAAAGCGTGGTACTCAGGCGCCTTGCGGCCGCTCGACTGCTCCAGGGCCGCTCCCTACAATCAGAATTGCCCAGTGTCACAAGCCGAACAAGTTCTGTGGCTCAACGCGGTGCCGCTGCTCGTCGTGGCTGCAGCCTCCCTCGGGGCCGCTGCGCGGCTCGGCTCCTCGGGAAAGCGCGGGCGCTCTCAGCTCGAGCCGGCGCTGCTCGCGGTCTTTTCGGCGGTCGGGCTCACGACTGCCGTCTACGGGATCGTGCTGGCGGTCGAGCGCAAACCCCCGCCCGGCGGCACCTGGCTCGCCTTGGCGCTCGCTGCGCTCCTGGTTTTGCCCGCCGTCCTGGCTCTCAGGGCGGCGGCTCGGCCTGCGGGCTCTGCCGGCGAGCGCGAGCGCGAGGCGGGAGCACCTACAGCCGGTGCTGTCGGTCCGAGCGACGATGTCGACGCGGTTGCCGAACTCGCCGGCGACTCGGCCCTCGCGCTCGATCGGGCGCGCTCGACTGCCGGTCTGGCCGAGGCGCTCGAACGCGAGCGCTTCGTCGCCCGGATCTCGGCACGCGTTCGCTCCGAGCTCGACATCGACGAGCTGCTGCGCGTGGCAGTAGAGGAGACCGGGCTTGCCCAGGGCGTCGACCGGTGTCTGATCCGGCTCGGCTCGCACGGTGAGATCCCAACGGCGCAGTGGCAAAGCGCCGGCTTGTCTCCGGTGAAGACCGGACGGCACCTCGCCGTCTCGAACCTCGCGGTGAAACGCCGTCAGACCGTGGCCGTCGAGGATGTCGGGACGGCGCCGGAGCTCGAGGATGCCTCGCTCGGTGGCCGCGACGCGCTGCTGAGCCTCGGCTCGCGCGCCGTTCTTGCGGTTCCGATCGTGATCTTCGACGAGCTGATCGGAGTCCTCGCGCTCCACCGCAACACACCCGGACGATGGGACGACGAGGAGATCGCGCTGACCGAGGCCGTGGCTCGCGAGATTGGGCTCGCCGTTCGGGTGGCGCAGCTGCTCCGCGAGAACGAGCAGCGGATGACCCAGCAGGGATCGCTGTTTCGGATCGCTGCGCTCCTCGGTCAGTCGCTGTCGCTCTCGGACACGCTCGAGGCTCTCGCCCAGGCCGCGAACGAAGCTCTCGGGGGCTCGTTCGCTGCCGTTCTGATGCCACGGCGCGGAAATCTCGAGCTCGCCGCGGCAGCCGGCCTTCCACCCTTGCTCGCGGAGGCGCTCGAAGGGCTGGTGGCGGGGTCGGCGACCTGCCTCCAGATTGCCGCCGAGGAGAGGCGGGCGCTGGCCTCTCCCGACGTCACGCGCGATGACCGCTTCGAACCCCTCTGGGTCGAACAGGCAAACGCAGCGGGATACCGCGCGTTGCTGGCGGTGCCTGCCGCAAGCCCGCGGGCGGAGCAGTCAGGCCTGGTCGTCGTCTTCTTCGCGGACGAGCGCGTCTTCACTGACGAGGACCTCGAGCTCGCGCGCCATCTCGGCGACGCGGCGCGCGGCGCGCTCGAACGAAGCGAGCTGTTCGAAGCCGAGCGCACCGCGCGTGCGCTCTCACAGCAACTCGCGCGGACGGGCGGCGTCCTTGCCACCGAGCTCGACCCGGCGGCGGTTCTGGAGGAAGTCGTGCAGCAGGCGCCCGCCCTCCTCGGGGCCGACGCTTGCGCAGTTCGCACGCTCGAGGACGACGAGCTCGTGGTCAGCGCCGCCTCGGGCGATGGTGCCGAGGAAGCGGTCGGGACTCGAACGTCTGCGACGGGACGGTTGTCAGGCGATGTCTTCCAGTCGCGTTCGCCGCTCGCGGTCGAAGACGTCACCACTGACGAACGGCTGGCGGGTGCCGATGCGATCCTCCTGGCCGGTTACGCAGCGTTTCTGGGCGTGCCCCTCTCCGGTCCCGAAGGCTCTCTGGCCGGCGTGCTCTCCGTCTATGCCACCAAACCTCGAGAGTGGCGGCCCGAGGAGGTCGAGGCGCTGCTCGCACTGGCAGGAAACACGTCGGCCGCGCTCGCGAACGCGGAGCTCTACTCGCGCGTCTCGTTGGAGAAGGAGCGGAGCGTCGCGATCCTTGCGAACATCGCCGACGGCATCGTGGCGGTCGACCGCGACGGCCAGGTCGTCCTTTGGAACTCGGCTGCCGAAGAGATCACCGGCGTACCTCAGGAGGAGGCGATCGGCCGGACGACGGTCCAGATCCTGCAACGACAGCTCGAGTCTGCGGAGACGGGGACGCCTTACGGCCAGCGCCTAGTCTCGATCACGCGGGGCGCAGAGGAAGTCTGGCTCTCGCTGAGCGAAGCAGTGATGCGCGACCCGCTCGGGGCGGTCGCCGGCCGCATCTTCGCCTTCCGCGACATCTCCGCCGATCGCATGGTCGAGCAGGTCAAGTCCGACTTCGTTGCCGCCGTCTCCCACGAGCTGCGTACGCCGCTGACGTCGATCTATGGTTTCGCCGAGACCCTGCTTCGAGAGGACGTCCCGTTCGGCGAGGAAGAGCGGCGCATCTTCCTCGGCTACATCGCATCGGAGTCCGAGCGCCTGACGGAGATCGTCGACCAGCTACTGAACGTCGCACGGCTCGATGCGGGCGACCTGCAGGTCGAGCTGGGACGGATCGACGTCGGTACCGTCGTCTCGGAACTGGTGGAAACCGTCGAAGAGAGCGGCGTCGTGAACGGCCATCGCTTCGAGATCGATCTGCCCGATGAGCCGCTCGCGGCCGAAGCAGATCCCGACAAGGTGCGTCAGGTCTTCAACATCCTCGTCGAGAACGCGCTCCGCTACTCGCCGGTTGGCGGCACCGTCACGGTTGGGGCGCGGCGCAACCACGACCGAGTCGAGGTGCGT
>DASVEU010000220.1:0-2363 GCA_036380395.1 Gaiellaceae bacterium | reverse complement strand
GCAGTGACAGTGACGGTCGTGCTATCGAGGCTCGAGAGCACCGGCGTCCCGCTCGAGACGGCGTTGATCTTGTAGGTGTACGCCGTTCCGTCCGCCGTCGCGGTGTCGCTGTACGTCAACGCGAGTTGAGGAGTCGCCGTGAGCTTGGTGTAGGCGCCGCCGCCGCTCGCGCGATAGACGTCGTAGCCGGCGAGATTCGTCGTCGTGGTCGACGCGCCCCAGGAGAGGTCGATGCGACCAGCCGGCTTCTGCGTTCCCGTCGGAGCGCCGGGTTTCTCCGGCGCCTCGTCGACGTGAAACGAATAGTCGCGGTAGAGCCAGCTCGTTCCGGAGAGGCCGAGGCGGAACGTGCCCACTCCTCGACCCGCGACGGTCGTCGAAGTGGTGACGGCCAGGGTCGTGGACGCGCCCGCGGGGAGCGCGACCGAAGTGTTCCCGCTCGAGGCGAAGACGGCGGACGCCACCTGCGGGACCGACGAGAGGTTCAGCGTCGCGGTTCGCGTCGCGCTGCTGACGTTCGTGATCCGGAAGACGTTGGAGAAGGTTCTGGCCGACGGAACGGTGCCGAGGTCGATCGAAAGCCCGTCGACGTTCCCTGAGACAACCGCGGTCGATGTGCCCGGCTGTACGTCGGTTCCGGGCGAGACCGAAAAGTAGTTGTGTAGCGCGTCGGCCGTGATGCCGTTCGACGGCGCCGCCAGCGAGCCGGTGAACGCTGCCGAGCTGAGCTGCGTGAAGAGGCCCGCGGCAGCGAGTGAGAGACAGGCGGTGACGATGAGCTTGCGCATGGAGTTACGCGCCGAGGGGCGCGGTCGCCTCCTTGCGCCAGATCCACCGCAGTGTCCCCACCAGCAGCGAGAGACCCGCCAGGCAGATGAGGAGGCCGCGCACCTCGCGGGTGTGGGCGTAGAACAGGATGTAGCCGGCGACCGGCACGGTGAACGAGACGCGGCCGACCTGGTCCGCCAGTCGAATCGTCCAGGGGTCGCGCCCGGGATTCGCATCGCCCTTCGTGCGATATGCGAGCCCGTGGGGAGTCTCGAGAATGTCGATCACGCGATGCGTGACGAGGCGCCCTTTGACGTAGGGATCGGAGAACGTGATCACGTCGCCGACTCGTACGTTCGTCGAAGGAATCGCGCGATCGAGCGCGAGACCGCCGATGGGGATGCGGGGCTCCATCGAGCCGGAGTAGACGGCCACGGGCTTGTAGCCGGAGACCGTGAGCGCAACGTATGCGACGGCGAAGGCGACGGTTGCCCCCGAAACGAGGACCACCGTCACCTTGCTCGCCGTCTTGATGAAACGCCTCACCGTTCGTCCTACGCCTGAGTCGCAGACCAGGTGAACGTCGTGCTGACAGCAAGGCCCTGAAGGACGTTGTCGCCCGCATCCGTCCCGGTCGTCGGGAAGGTGACGTGGAAGTAGAACGTGTGGGCATCTCCAGCTGCAAACGTCCCGAGGGCGGCTGAGCTGATTGCGCCCAGCGAGCCGTCGTAGAGAGCGGTGCCGCCGTCGACGTCCTTGTACACCTTCAGGTTGAGCTGGCTTGCGAGAGGCGCACTACCGGTCGTCGAGCCGGACAGCGAATACACGCCGGCGAGAGTTCCGGTGTTCGTGATCGTGACCGTGCCGGTGACCGAGTCGCCGATCTTCATCGACGCGGCGTTGAAGATGGCACCGGACCCAGAGCGGGTCATCGAGAGCGTGCCCGAGGCGAAGGCGTTGGACGCGATCGCAGTCGGCGTTGCTGTGAAGTTTGCGAAGGTTCCCCCCACCGCCGCGACGGCAATCACAGAAACGGCCGCCAAGCTGAGGAGGATCTTCGACAGAGGGAGGTTCTTGAGCATTGAGCGTGTCAGTCCTTTCGGTTTGGTTGACACGCTCACCATCGGCTCCCCCGGAATGGGGACGGGGGCTACGTCGGAATGAATTCGGTAGGAACCGATTCCGGGCAAAAGCTGCGCTTTTGCCCGGGCTTTAGCTACTGCGCTTCGCGCATAACGTGCGCGGGCGAAGCCCGCGCACTCTCACGGTGTGGTCGCTTGGCGGTTGTTCCCTTCCGTCCGGGCACGGGCGCTCCGCGTCCGCGCCCGCATCAGTTCGCCTGCGGCTAAGCCCGGCTGCGCCTGGTCTTAGCCTCCGGCCCTGGTGGCTCTGCTGGACGCGCGGGAGTCAGGCTTTGCGCCAGCGGCCGAAAATGAGGCCGCCTAGGGTGAAGCCCAGACCGAAGGTTCCTATGGCGAATCCGCCGATCGCGAGCGCTTTGCGCCAGTTCGAGAGTCGCTGCCAGCGGCCGAGCGCCTCGCGCTCCTCGGACGTCAAAGGCTCCCCTCGTCGTTGCTTCCGGATCGCGCCGCCCG
>DASVEU010000219.1:0-4729 GCA_036380395.1 Gaiellaceae bacterium | reverse complement strand
GCTGCGAGTTGTAGACGGGGTCCGGAGTGACTTCGCGAACCTGGATTTCGGCGCGACGAGGCATTACGACTTCTTGGCCCCGTACTTGGAGCGGCCCTGCTTGCGGTCGCTGACACCGGCGGTGTCGAGCGCGGCGCGGATGACCTTGTACCGGACGCCCGGCAGGTCCTTGACGCGGCCGCCTCGAACGAGAACGACGGGGTGCTCCTGGAGATTGTGGCCCTCGCCCGGGATGTAGGTCGTGACCTCCATCTGGTTCGTCAGGCGGACGCGCGCGACCTTCCGAAGCGCCGAGTTCGGCTTCTTCGGGGTGTGCGTGAACACGCGCGTGCAGACGCCGCGCTTCTGCGGCGCTCCGCCGAGAGCAGGGGTCTTCGTCTTCCCCTTTTGGAGAGCGCGACCCTTGCGGACGAGTTGATTGACGGTGGGCATGAACCTCCTGGAAAGTCTGTTCTCACACAGCAACGGTCGGCGGGGCCGATGGCCCTGCCAACCGGACGAGGCATGGTAGCGAAACCTGAGAGGGCCCGCAAACCGCGAAACCCGCTTCTGGAGCGGAACCAGAGGCGCTTTTCGCCCGTTTTCGACGGGGCCGCCGCGGCTGGATTTTCTTACTTGCAAAAGCTAGTGAGAGCGCCCAAGCGCCACTACAGTGAGTCGGCGGGTTTTACCTTTCCTGCGGCAAACGAATGACCACCATTCTGATCGGGATCAGTGTGGGCCTTGGCGCTCTCGTAGTGCTATTGCTGGCCCTGCTCGTCGTCCGCTGGCGCTCGGACAGCTCCACCGATGAACGGGTCGCCGAGGTGGTGGCGAGCCTGCAAACCCGGATGGACGAGCTTGGCCGGGAGCTGGCCGGGGCGCTCGAGCGGGCCGAGGAGGAAGGCCGCCGCAGCCGGATCTTCGGGGAGCTCGCCGGGTCGATCGACCTCGACGAAGTGCTCTCTCGGACGCTCGAGGCCGCCGGGGCCCTCGAAGGCGCCGACGCGGCGCTGATCATGCTGCCGGACCCTGCCGGCGGCAAGCCGCTCGTCGCAACGCTCGGCCTGTCCGTGGAGGAGGCTGAGCGGCACGCGATCACCGGCCCGCCGGACGGACGGCTCGCGCGGTCGATCACGATGTCCTACACCTATCCCGAGCTCGAACGTGAAGCGAACCCAGGCGAGGCAGTCATCCACGCCGGGCTCGCGGTCCCGCTTCCCGGTGACAACCTGACCCTCGGCTATCTGACGGTGTTCACCCGCAAGAAGGGGCACGACCACGGCGACGACGACGTGCGCCAGCTCGAGACGCTCGCTATGCGCGCCGGCCCGGCGATCGAGAATGCGCGCCGCTTTCGCGAGGCGCGGCAACTCGCCGACCTCGACGCGCTCACCGGCCTGCACAACCGGCGCTACTTCCACGAGACGCTGGCCCGCGAATGCTCCAGAGCGCATCGCTACGAGCGCAAGCTGTCACTGATCGTCTTCGACCTGGACGATTTCAAGGAGATCAACGATCGAATCGGTCACCTGGCGGGAGACACTGTGCTGGCAGAGGCTGCGGAGCGGGTCCGCGACGTAGTGCGTACGGCCGACATTGCGTGCCGCGTCGGGGGCGACGAGTTCGCAGTCATCCTGCCGGAGTCGTCGCTCGAGGACGCCGACCAGCTCTATCGCCGGATCCAGAACGCCATCTCGACGCGTCCGCTCGGCCAGGGCGGCAAGCTGTTCCTGTCCGCCGGCGTCGCAGAGCTCCGTGCGGAGGACGATCCCGTCGCGTTCTTCCAGCGTGCGGACGACGCCCTCTACCGCGCGAAGGAAGCGGGCAAGGGTCGCGTCGTCTCGGCGAACTCGCCGCGCCTCGGTCCGGCCTAAACAGCCGGGGTCAGACCCTTGCCGTTTCGGACCCGTCCGTCTACTAAGACGTCAGCGCGAGGAACGGGAGGTAGTTCGTTAGGTCGACCTCGCCCATCTCGGGCATCTGGTCGCGCCAGCAGATCGCCTCGGGGAACGCTGCCTGCTGGGCGGACGTGAGCCAGGTCGGATAGCGATCTTCACGTTCCTGCGTCATCAGCGCAGCGCGGATCGCCTCCCGCGCGTTGCCGAGCGGGAGCGTGCCGAGTGGGAGCGGCGGGCCGAGCGGCCGAACCTGCACGGTCCCGAGCGGCGACCAGACGGCACTCCAGCGGCCGGACAGCAGGGTCATCAAGCGCGGCGGCGCAGCGGACTCGACCGCGTAGCCCGAAAGGCGGCCGCCCAGCCAGGGGGCCCCGGACTTGGCTTGCACGAGACGCGCCTGTAAGTCGCCGTAGGTGTCGTGGTAGTCGGCAATCTCGCGTGCGCTCGGACTGCGAACGGTGAACTTGCTCTGGATCCGCGCACGCCTGAGCTCGTCGCCGATGATGCCGCGCGCAACCGAGAGGTTGGTCTTGGCATCGGCGATCGCCGCCAGGTACGCGCCACGGGAACCGGCGAAACGCGCGCTGATGATGGAGCGCTCCGCTGCGAGGATGTCGCCATAGCCCACCTGCGCGCTGCGCTGTGCAACAACGCGCGCGAACGCATTGGAGAACGCGAGCTCGGGATCGCCGGTCAGCTTGAGAATCGGATTGATCTGCGACCACCGCACGGCCGCGTGGCCGAGCTGGCAGCGCAGGCCCGGCTGAAGGATCAGCTGCCCTTCGGTGCGTGAGCGCACGAATCCCTTGCCCGCAACGCGGGGGCCGTTACAGAGGCTCGGGCTCCGGGTCCAGAGATAGACGCACGCCGCCAGCGGCTTAGCGGGATCCTTCTCGCCCGGGGTCGTCGTCCAATCCGCCCAGCCCCAGGACCAGATCGAGCTGAACTTCATCTCCGTGGCGACGTATCGGGCTGCCAGCGCCTGCCACTTCACGGTCCGGAACCAGGCCTTTGCCTCCAGCCCCTCCCGGCCGCCGCTGCCCTTCGACGTCTGGAAGCCGAGGAAGATGCCGAGCTTCGAGACCGGGATCCCGATCTTGGTGAAGTCGAGGACGCCGTTTCGGAACGCCTGACGCAACGTGCGACTGCCGCGGATCGGGCCCTGCTTGTAGATCAGCGGGGCCGGGAAGTAGACCTCGCGGACGATCCCCGCGACGTCCGCGACCTGCCGCCACCAGTCGCCGGCGGTGCTATCGGTGTATGGCTTCGCGTTGACGAGCAGCCACGGTTGCGCGCCGCGTTGGCGCAGCGTCTGCAGGAAGAGGAGCACGTTCGCGCGGTATTGCGCGTTCGTCTTCGACCAGGGCACCGCGAGCCAGGACCCGAAGAGCTCGTTCTCGGCGATCACCGGATTGGAGCAGTCCATCGCCTGGGCGGCGTATTCGTAGAACTTGTTCGCCTTGTCGACGATTGTCGCGGGGTCGGCAGGCACGCTCGTCGTCCCGACGCGCCGGTTCAGGTACAGGTCGAAGTACGCGGTCTGCGCACCCGCCTCGCGCAGCTTGGGCGGATAGATGAGATTGGATGCGAGCGCAGTCACGCCCGGCCTGGCGAAGAGGTTCCAGAAGGGGACCGAGCCGTCGGCGAAGTCGAGCCAGAGCGGCGTCTTGCCGCCGAAGAGAGAGCAGTTCGCCTGCAGCTGTTGCGCCGGCGCGGCCTTCCCGCCGGCGAGCGCGAGCGCGAGGACAGCGGCGACGAGGACCCCGAACCTCTTCACGCGCCTTACAGTAGCCGCGAGGCCGGGCGACACCCGGCCTCGCTTACGAACAGTTAACGGCTACGGCTTACTACTGGTCTTTGTCGAGCGGGGAGTCCACTTCGGGGATCTCCTCCGCCTCGATGTCGCTCTTGCCGGAGCTGCCGCCGTCCTCGACCCCCGGCGTGCCGCCGAAATCGAGCCCGAGCGAGTCGAGGTCGATGCCGTTGCCGCCGTCGGAGTCGATCTCCTCCAGGGCAGCGAGGAGCTGCTCCTCGGTCGCCGGCCGCATGTACGCGGACGCCGGGACCTTGTCGGAGGGGCCGATCTCGATTCCGCGGTACTGCTTCAGGCCGGTGGCCGCCGGGATCAGCTTCCCGATGATCACGTTCTCCTTCAGCCCGAGCAGCCGGTCGACCTTGCCCTCGATCGACGCATCCGTCAGGACCTTGGTCGTCTCCTGGAACGACGCAGCCGAGAGGAAGGATTCGGTGGCGAGCGATGCCTTCGTGATCCCGAGGATCAGCGGCTCGAACGTGGCCTGGTCCTTCTTCTCCTTCTTGATGCGCGTGTTCTCGCGGTCGAGCACCGTCTTGTCGACGAGCTGGCCGGGCAGCAGATCGGTCTGGCCCGCGTTCTCGACGCGCACCTTCTTCAGCATCTGGCGGACGATCAGCTCGATGTGCTTGTCGTGGATCTCGACGCCCTGCGACTTGTAGACCTTCTGCACCTCGCCGATGAGGTACAGCTCGGTCTCCGTGTAGCCCTTCAGGCGCAGGAGATCTGCGGGGTTGATCGACCCCTCGTGCAGCGGATCTCCCGGCTGCACCTCCTGACCCTTCGTCACGAGCAAACGCGTCCTGCGCGGCAGCTGGATCGCCTTCGGCTCCTCGTCCTTCTTCAGGTCGAACGGGACGATCGTCGCCTTCGGACCGCGGGCCGTGTCCTCGATCTCCACCTTGCCGCCGACCTCGGCGAGCGTGGCTGCACCCGTCGGGTTGCGCGCCTCGAAGATCTCGACGACGCGCGGGAGGCCGTGCGTGATGTCCGCGCCGGCCACACCACCCGTATGGAACGTCCGCATCGTGAGCTG
>DASVEU010000218.1:0-6409 GCA_036380395.1 Gaiellaceae bacterium | reverse complement strand
GCACCGCATAGAACTTCGGTCCGCCCCCGCGGCGCCAATGTTCCGGATCGGCGAGACGGTACAGGTCCCAGAGAACCGCGCTGCGACTCGTGAAGCCAGGCACCTGGCGACGCACGGCGTCATAGATCGGCGGCAGCACTTTCCCGGCTTCGTGACTGTCGATCAGGCGCACCGCGCCGCGCGGCCCGGGATCGTCGCGAAGAGAGAACCGCGACCGATCGGCGTCGAGCTGCACCATGGGCGCAGCGATTCCATAACCGAACCGGCCGTAGATTGCCGCCTCCGAAGCCCAGAGGATCGCCAACGGCTCGCCGCGCTCGTGCAGATCCTGGAGCTGAATCTTCATCAGCTGCGTGAGGATTCCGCGGCGCCGGTGGCTCGGCAGGACTCCCACCCAGGTGACACCGCCCGCTCCGAGCTCGCCACCCGGCACCGTGAGGTCGAACGGCAAAGAAGCGGTCGTCCCGACGGGGACAGCGCCGTCGTAGGCGACCAAGAAGCGATCGCAAGCCATCGCCTTCTGGTGGCGGTCCAGGTCCTCTTCCTTCTGCTCTTCGCCGAACGCGGCTTCGACCGCCTTCATTGCGTTGCGGAGCTCGTCCTCGACCGGATTCCGGATCTCTATGGACACGTCTAGACCCTAAGGAATGCGTTCGAGCGGCGCATAGTCGAGCATCAGTCGCCGCTCGCTTCCGTCGGCGAAGCGAACGGTGACGACACCGCCAGCCTCGATCTGCGTCACGACGCCCTCGCCGAGCGTGCCGTGGCGAACCGAATCTCCCGTGGAGAGTGAAGGAATGTCTTCCCGCGGCGCCACGCCCTGTGCGCCGTACGACGACCAGGAGGCGGGCCGCAGCCGTTCCCGCTCGACCGAGCTTGGCAACTCGTCGAGGAAGCGCGAAGGCAGGTTGTAGCCCCGCGATCCCCAGAGTGAGCGCGACGACGCGTGCGTGAGCGTCAGCTGCTCGCGCGCCCGCGTCATCCCGACATACGCAAGGCGTCGCTCCTCTTCGATTCCCTGCTCCTCGATCGACCTGCTGTGCGGGAAGATTCCCTCCTCCATCCCGATCAGGTAGACGGCGCGAAACTCGAGGCCCTTGGCGTTGTGGAGCGTCATCAGCGTGACGAGGCTCTCCTCGCCACGGATCGAATCCTGATCGGAGAAGAGCGAGATCTCCTGCAGGAAGTGCGACAGCGACGGCTCCTCCGCAGTCTCCTGGTACTCGCGCGCGACGCCGACGAGCTCTTGCAGGTTCTCGAGCCTTCCCAGTGCTTCGATCGTGCGCTCGGCCTCCAACGCCTCGAGATAACCGCTGCGCTCGAGCGTGCGCTCGAGCAGCTCCGAAACGGGGAACTCCAGGGCACCGGACTGCAGTGTCTGCATCAGGGTCCGGAATCCCTGCACCGCTTTGAGCGGAGCGGCGCCGACTCCCGCCTCTTCCGCGAACTCCATGGCCTCCCACAGCGAGCGTCCCTGTGCGTCGGCCCAAGTCTGCAGGCGTGCGAGGCTGGAGTCGCCGATGCCGCGTCGCGGCCTGTTCGCAATCCGCTGCAGTGAGACGGCGTCGTAGGGGTTGTCGATCGCCTGCAGATACGCGATCGCGTCCTTGATCTCGGCTCGCTCGTAGAAGCGCGGGCCGCCGATCACCTGGTACGCGACACCCTGCCGCACGAGGACGTCCTCGAGCACCCGCGACTGCGCGTTCGTCCGGTAGAAGATCGCGACCTCGTCCCCGGAGAAGCCCTGCTCGACGACCCCCGCGATGCCGGCCGCGACGAACCGTGCCTCCGCGTGCTCGTCCTCGACTTCGACTACACGCACCGGTTCCCCGTCCCCGAGCTCCGACCACAGCTCCTTCGGCTTGCGCTCCCTGTTGTTCGTGATGACGGTGTTCGCCGCCTCGAGGATGAGATTCGTCGAGCGGTAGTTCTGTTCTAGCGCGACTGTCCGTGTCCCGGGGAAGTCGCGTTCGAAGTCGAGAATGTTGTTGATGTCCGCTGACCTGAACGAATAGATCGACTGGTCCGGATCGCCCACCGCCATCAGGTTCTGATGCTTCTCGGCCAGCAGCTGGAGAAGTCGGTACTGCGCGTGGTTCGTGTCCTGGTATTCGTCGACGAGGATGTAGCGGAACGCCTGCTGCCACTTCTCGCGCACGTCCGGGAAGCGTTCCAGGACGTCGACGGTGAGCATCAGCAGGTCGTCGAAGTCGACGGCGTTCGAAGCAAAGAGGCGTCGCTGGTACAGCTGGTAGACGTCCGCGACCGTCTGGTCGTAGAACGACTGCACCTGGTTCGCGTACTCGTCCGGTGAGATCAGCCGGTTCTTCGCGTGCGAGATCTGGTTGTGGATGCCGCGCGGGGTGAACCGCTTCGGGTCGCGCTCCAGCTCCTCCAGGCATTGCTTCACCAGCCGGATCTGATCGGCCTGGTCGTAGATCGTGAAGTTCGAGCGATAGCCGAGCCGCTGCGCCTCGCGTCGCAGGATTCGCCCGCAGGCGGCGTGGAACGTGAGGATCCAGAGCCCCTGGCCACTACGCCCGAGCAGCCGTTGCAGGCGCTCCCTCATCTCGCCGGCCGCCTTGTTCGTGAAGGTGATGGCGAGGATCTCGTTCGGCTTCGCACCGACGGCGTTGATCAGGTGGGCGACGCGATACGTGAGGACGCGGGTCTTCCCCGAGCCCGCCCCGGCGATGACGAGCAGCGGCCCCTCGGTCGTGAGCACGGCCTCCCGCTGAGCGGGGTTGAGGTCCGCGAGGTACTGCTCCGGCGAGGCGACGGCCATGGGGTCGATGCTAGCGGGGCCCTGTTGGGGCAGCCGAGACCTGGCTCGCCCGTCCATGTCGACTCGAGCCACGGCGGGGCCTGTCCCCGACAGGTCCCGCGGAGACGATGGTCAAACCGGCTCGAAGGGACAAGGAGATCGTGCAGGAAGTGTGACTTTTCGTCCACACACGGCCGATGCGGACATGCATAGGCTTCCGCTTCGTGCGGCTCGCGCTCATGATCGAGGGACAGGAGGGTGTGACCTGGGAGGATTGGGTCGCGCTGGCGTCGGCCTGCGAGGAACACGGCGTCGAGGCGCTCTTCCGCTCGGACCATTACATCTCGTGGTTCGACGAGAGCCGTCGCGTGCTCGACGCGTGGGCGACGCTGGCCGGACTGGCCGCACGCACGACGAAGCTGGAGCTCGGCACGCTCGTCTCTCCCGCGACCTTCCGGCATCCGTCCGTGCTCGCGCGCTCCGCGGCGACGGCGGACGAGATCTCGGGCGGGCGCGTGACCCTCGGAATGGGTGCCGGCTGGCAGGAGCGCGAGCACGCCGCGTACGGCTTCGAGTTCGGCACCGTCCGCGAGCGTGTCGCACGGCTCGGAGAACAGCTCGAGATCGCGCACGATCTCCTCCACGAGGATCGCGTCGACTTCGACGGCACGTACTACCGGCTCGAGGACGCCCCGGGCCTCCGCCGTCCCGACCTTCCGATCCTCGTCGGCGGCAGTGCCAAACCCGGCACCGCCCGGCCTGCGGTCCGATTCGCCAACGAGTACAACGCCCTCTTCGGCACGCTCGTCGAGGTCCGCGAACGTAAGCAGCTGCTCGACGAAGCCTGCGAGCGCGGCGGCCGCGATCCCTCCACCCTCCGCTACTCGCTGATGGCGCCCTGCGTGATCGGCCGCAACGAGCGGGAAGTGCTGGCATCGGCGCGACGCATCGGCGCGCGCTTCGGGCGTGATCCACAAGAGGTGCTCGAGCGCAACCGCGAGCACGGCCCGGTCGGGACGATCCCGGAGGCGGTCGAGCGCCTCAAGCAGATCGAGGAGATCGGCTACGAACGCGTCATGCTGCAGCACCTCGTGCACGACGATCTGGAGACGGTTGCCCTGATCGGGCGCGAGCTCGCGCCGGCCGTCGCGTAGCGCCGCGTTGCGCGGCCCGATCGACCGGCTCTTCCCGAACCTGCCGCACGGGTTGCGGACTGTGATCGACTGGGTGGCGACGATCGTCGGAGCAGTACTGATCGTTCTCGCCGTCAAGGCCTGGGTCGTCAATCCGTATCGAATCCCCTCCCCCTCCATGGAGCCGACGCTCCACTGCGCACGACCCGAGCCCTACTGCGAGGCCGGCAGCTCGGATCGAGTGCTGGCCAATCGGTTCATCTACCACTTCCACTCCCCGAGAAGAGGCGACATCGTCGTCTTCCACGCGCCGGATGCGGCGCGGCGCGAATGCATCGGCGGGATCTTCGTGAAGCGGATCATCGGCCTGCCCGGCGAGGCCTGGTCGGAGCGAAACGGCGTGACCTACATCGACGGGCGCCGCCTCGGCGAGCCTTACGTCGGACCGACACGCCGCGACAGCGATACGAAAACGCTTCGCGACATCCCGCCGCTCGGCAAGCTGCGACGCATTCCGGCGCACATGTACCTCATGGAGGGAGACAACCGCGCGCACTCTTGCGATTCACGGGTGTGGGGGCTCGTGCCGCGCGCGAACATCATCGGCAAGGTCGTCCTGACTTACTGGCCGCTCAACAGACTGGGGACCCCATGAAGAAAGAGCCCCGCCGAAGCGGGGCTCTCGAACGAAGATGGTGCTCGGGTCTAGTAGTCCTCGCGAACGACCGTCCGGCGCCGTCCGTCGGCGGGACCGCCGAAACCGCCCCAGCTCGACCAGAAGATGAGCGAGAGCAGAGCGCCGATTGCGCCCACTGCGAGAAGGATCCAACCGATCGTGTGGATCTCGATCCCGCTCACCGTCGCGTTGACAGCCCAGACGAGGATTGCCCCGACGGCGACGAGAAGAAGGCTGACTCCCATACCCATGTTGTGTCTCCTTTCGATGGAATCCGCGTGTCTGCAGGGAAAACGCGGAAACCCCCTGCGAAGATACGGCCGTGGAGGAGCTCCAGAAGCGGCGCGCCTGCCTGTGCAGGCTTACCCCGGATCGTGCACTCGAGTCCCAGCAGGAAGCACTCGAGTTCCTCAGGGACCGCGGGATGCTCACGCGAACGCCGGACTCGGCGCTGCCGAGCCTGTTCGAGGCATGCCACGAAGAGCCGTACACCGCCGGCAGCCGAGGATTCGGTTCATGGCCGGCCACGAAGTACCCGTGGTACTTCGAGCTGGCGGAACGGCCCGACGTCCATGAGCTCAAGGTCCACAACGGCAAGTCGATCCTGCTCACGGACGAGAGCCTCGCCCTGGTCGACGGGGTCTGCCGTTCCGAGCTTGCGCGCATGGAAGACGAAGCGGAGTGGGCACCAGTGCTTACTCACCTGGCGGCAGCAGGCCCGTCGACACTCACCGACCTGCAGATCGAGCTGGGCCTCGCGCCCAGGGAACTGAAATCGTTGCGCGCACCGCTCGAGCGGTGCGGCGCGGTCGTCAGCCGCAGCCTCCGGCTGCAGCTACCCGACGGCGGGCACGCGCACATGAGCGAGCTCGCGCGCTACGACCAGGCGTACCCCGAGCCCTGCGGGAAAGGCGACGTCGAGGAGCTCGTCATCGCAGCGGTCCGCGCCGCAGTCGTCGCGACTGAGACCGAGATCGTTCGCAAATGGTTCAGCTGGCGGCGGCTGTTCGACGACGACCTGGTCGAACGCCTCGTCAGCGAGGGGCGGCTCACCCGGATCGAGCCGGGGTGGGTGACAGCTCCAGCCTCCGCGTAGCGCGAAAGCCGGCGAGGAAGCGCCGGTCGTGTGTCACGAGCAGAACCGTCCCGGGGTAAACGTCGAGCGCACGCTCGAGCTCTTCGATCGCCGCAACGTCGAGATGATTCGTGGGCTCGTCGAGGACGAGACAGTTCACGCCGCGAGCCGCGAGCAGAGCGATCAACGCACGCGTGCGTTCGCCGGGCGAGAGCGAGCCTGCGTCGCGCAGCACGTGATCGGCGCCGAGGCCGAACTTCGCGAGCAAAGTGCGGGCCGATTCCTCGTTCACTCCCGCGGCCTTCGTGAATGCCGGCAGCAACTGGCCCTCTGCGAGCTCGCTTCGCTGCTGGGCCACCTCACCGAGCACGACACCCGGGCCGAGCGCGCGCTTCCCCGCCGCAAGCGGCAGCCGGCCCAGGATCGTGTCGAGCAGCGTCGTCTTGCCGCTCCCGTTCGGGCCGACGATCGCAAGACGGTCGGCCCAGGACAGCTCGAGGTCGAGCGGGCCGAGCCGGAACGAGCCGCGCTCCACCACCGCGCCCTCGAGGCGGACGACAACGTCACCGCTGCGACTCTGCGGCGTGAGCTCCAGCCGGAGCTCCCACGGCTCGTACGGTTTCTCGACTGCGCCAAGCCGCTCGATGCGGCCGCCGATCGACTTCTTCACATCCTTGGTCTTCTTCTTCTTGCGACCCTGCCCGTACCCCCGCTCTTCCCACTGCTGCATCCGGCGCAGCTGCACCTCGAGGCGCGCCTTC
>DASVEU010000217.1:0-4148 GCA_036380395.1 Gaiellaceae bacterium | reverse complement strand
CGAATTCCTACAAGAGAGTCCAGTCGAGGAGCGTCGAGTCCCGCCGCGAGTGGCGGCTCTGCCGGTGCTCGTACACGGCGGCTCGCCGTTAGCGTTGCTGAAGTAAAGTCATCATGGCGCGCAGCGCCGGATTTTCAGTGTAGGACGGTCGTGCGGTGGAGGTAATCCTCGACCGCGAAGAGGAACGTGCCGTCCTCGGCGAGCTCTTTCAGCGTGCCCTTCGTTTCGTCGTCGAGATCCTCGTCGCGCGCAAGCTCGGTCAGGAAGTTGTTCATCTGGCCGTCCCGGGACAGCGCCGCCATGCGGAGGAAGATCCGCTTCGCCTCGTCGTCCTGAGAGATTGCCTCGAGGGACTCCATGTCGTTCAGCCACAGGCCGAGCATGTCACCCGTTGAACGAGGTCCGCGTCCAACGGGATACGGCTTACTTCGCGGCCTTCTCCAGCGCTTCGACGAGCTCTTCGAGCTCGGGCTCGTCGACGAAGGCGATTTCTAGACGATTCGACACGATTCGGCTCGAGAAACCGGTGATTCGGTCGGCCGCAGCCTTCGCACGAGCCACGAGCGCCGGATCGAGCTTCGTCGTCTGCCGCCGCTGCTTCGTCTTGGCGCCGGCCCAGCGCGCAGCGCGCTCCGCAGCCCTGACAGACATGCCTTTCTGGACGATCTTGCGTGCCAACGCGCGGCGGCCCTCGTGGTCCGGCACCGCCAGCACGGCGCGCGCATGGCCTTCGGTCAGCTGGCCGCGCTCGACCATCTTCAGCACGTCCTCGGGCAGCTCGAGGAGCCGCACCCGGTTCGACACGGCCGGCTTCGACTTACCGACGCGCTCGGCGAGCTCGCCGAGCGAGAGCCCAAATTCGTCGAGGACAACCGCGAACGCGCGCGCCTCCTCGATCGGCGAGAGATCCTCGCGCGCGACGTTCTCGACGAGGCCGAGCAGGAGCGTGTCCCGGTCGTCGGCTTCACGAACAACTGCCGGCACCGTCTTCAGCTTGGCGTCACGCGCAGCGCGCCAACGGCGCTCACCGGCGATCAGCTCGTAGCCGCCGGCCGTACGCGGGCGAACGAGCACCGGCTGAACGACGCCCTGGGCCCGCACCGAGTCGGCAAGTCCGGCGCCTGCTTCCGAGTCGAATCGCCGCCGTGGCTGCCGCGGGTTCGGATGAATTGCGTCGACGGGAAGCTCGGCGAGCTCGGACGGCGTCGCTCCGCCCAGCAGGACTTCGAGGCCTCGGCCGAGGCCCCGTCTCTCAGGCACGGTCGACAAGCTCCATCGCCACCTTCCAGTAGGCGTCGGCGCCGCGCGAGCGGCGGTCGTACGCGATTGCGGGCAGACCGTGGCTCGGAGCCTCGGCGAGCCGAACGGAACGCGGCACCGTCTGCGTGAACACCAGCTCGCCGAAGTGCTTACGCACCTCGGCTTCGACGTCCGCTGACAGACGCGTGCGTCCGTCGACCATGGTCAGCAGGACGCCGCCGACTGCGAGCCGGGGATTCAGCCGCGCCTTCACGAGATTGATCGACTGGACGAGCTGCGACAGACCCTCGAGCGCGTAGTACTCGGCCTGCACCGGAATGAGGACGCGATCCGCGGCGGCGAGCGCATTCACGGTCAGCGGTCCGAATGAGGGCGGACAGTCCAGGAACACGAAGGAGTACTGGTCGATGTCCGAAGCCAGTGCTTGACGCAGGTAGGTCTCTCCGTCGCTGTGCTGCGTCAGCTCGACGGTGGCTCCTGCGAGCTCCGGCTTCGCCGGGATCAGATGCAGGTTCGGAAACTTCGTCGGCTTGGCGAGGTCTCGCAGCGGCACACCGTCGAGCAGGTCGTACGTCGAGGTCCCGTTCGCACGCTCGCCGAGCCCCGACGTCGCATTCGCCTGCGGATCGAGGTCGATGACGAGCGCCGGCTCGCCCGCTTCCGCGAGGCACGCGGCCAGGTTGATCGCAGTCGTCGTCTTGCCGACGCCGCCCTTCTGATTCGCCAGCGCGTAGACCTTCGCCACGTTGCCAGCGTACTCAGTCCAACGGACGCTTACTCGCCACGCCGGTCCGGCGCGGAAAGCCGTCCGGCGTCGGTCTCACCTTGCGCAAAACCAGAAGTCCGTCGCCGGTTGCCGCGAGCTCGCCGCCGAGCTGTGCGGCGACCCGGGCGACTCGCTTCGTATCGACGCTTGGTCCGACCCAGAGGACGACGGCACCACCGGGACGAACGAGCGGAAGGCACCACTCCGCTGCGACAGGTGGTTTGGCGAGTGCCTTGGCTACCGCCACTCCGTAGACGTCCGTCTCCTGCTCCTCCGCCCGACCCTGGACGACGCGGACATTGGGCGGCGCCCACTCGCGTAGGAAGTCGCATTTACGGCCGATCGCTTCGAGGAGCGTCACTTCGCGATCGGGGAGCGACGTTGCCAGCGGAATTCCGGGCACGCCCCCGCCCGAGCCTACGTCCACGATCGACCCCTCGAATTCCGACACGACGCCGGCTCCGCGCAACGAGTCCTCGAGCAACATCCTGTGCGCTTCCGCGAGTTCGCTGATCCCGGTCAGACCTGGGGTGGCAACAACTGCCCGAAGCCAGCCTTCGAGAAGGGTTGCGCAATCAGCCGGTGGAACCTCCCGGTTCAGCCGGACCCCCTCCCCTGGTCCGCTACTCGCGGACAGGCGGCTCCGCCGCCGGAATCACGACGACGAACCGGTTGGGCTCAGTGCCCTCGCTCGTCGTCTCGACCCCGTTGAACTCCTTGAGACGCAGGTGGACGACCTTGCGCTCGACCGCCGTCATCGGCTCGAGCTCGACCGGCTCTTGATCGGAAAGCGCCCGTTCCGCAGAGCGCACTGCCAGCGCCTCGAGCGCGGTGCGCCGGCGGTCGCGATAGCCGGCGGCATCCACGACGACCTCCTTCCGGTCCTCGGGGTGGCGTCGCCACATGACTGCGTTCGCGAGGTACTGAACGGCGTCGATCGTCTGTCCGTGACGGCCGATCAGCATGCCGAGGTCGGACCCGGCACAAGAGACCGTGATGACCTCGTCGTCCTCCTCGACTTCGATCCGTCCGGTCACACCGATCCCGTCCACGATCCGTGTCACAAGAGCTCGCGCCTCTGCGGCCAACTCCGACTCGTCGGCCGGCTCGGTCGCCGCAGCGCCCGCCGAGATTGTCGCTACGACCTTCGCCGGCGAGAAACCGACCCCGAGCAAGCCTCGCTCACCCTCGGTCACCACCTGGAAGTGCACAGCCGACTTGTCGAGCCCCGGATGCTGCCTCTCGAGCTCTCGAAGCGCCGCCCACTTCGCCTCGCCGACCGTCTCGCCGGTCGCCTCGACCGAGATCTCCTGCGTTTCCATCGCTAGCGGCGCGCCTTTTTCTTTCGCTTGACGCGACGAGGCGGACCGTTGCTCGGCTTCGGCGGCGGCGCTTCGGCAGTCTGCGTCCCACCGTCGGCAGGCGGCTCCTTCGGCGGGGTGCGCGAGGACCGCTTCGGCCCGGATGGCGGAGGTGCGGATCCCGGGCCGACCTTTGGCATGAGGCGGCGGGTGATCAGGCCCTGGCCGACCGTCCAGAGGTTCGTCGTCATCCAGTAGAGAACGAGCCCGGTCGGGAACTTGACGATAAACGGGATGAAGACGAACGGCAGAATCATCATCAGATAGCGCTGCGACTTCTGCATCGTCCCCGACATGAAGTACGTCGACGCCACCTGGCTGAGCACGTAGATCGCCAGGAGGACGTACCCCGACCAGTGGCTGTTCGCGTGCTTGGTGATGTCCGGCACGAAGTGCAACCACGAAAAGTCGCCGCGGTCGATTGCCGCCTGGCCGCCGGGAGGGTGCTTGGCGAAGGCGCGCAGCGTGTAGAAGAGCCCGATAAAGATCGGCAGCTGTGCCACCAACGGCAGGCACGAGGCGGCCGGGTTGATGTTGTTCTCCTTGTAGAACTTCATCAGCTCTTCGTTGAGCTTCTGCCGGTCGCCCTTGTACTTGCGCTGAATCTCCTTCATCTGCGGCGCGTGCGCCTGCATGTTCTGCATCGAGTGGATCTGCTTGACCGTCAGCGGCACGAGCAGCATCCGCACCAACAGCGTCAGGGCGACGATCGACCACGACCACGGCAGACCGACCGAGTGCAGCCCGTTGAGGATGTGCCG
>DASVEU010000216.1:0-4531 GCA_036380395.1 Gaiellaceae bacterium | reverse complement strand
TGTCCCTGGACGAGCTCGACCATTCGGAGGAGGACGAGGCTGAAGAGGATGATCGCGCAGCCGGTGATCACGATCCTGTCGCTTCTCGTCACCGGCCCCAGCAGCCCGGTGATCGGGGCTACGAATGCGGCGAGAGCGAGCATGACCAGGCGTGTACGGGTGAGCTGCGTCGGCTTTGCCGTTCCCTTCGCCACGGCCATCGACGGGTGGAGCGCGGCAGCACCCCACAGCAGATAGAAGGCGATCCACCCTCCGTCCAGAAGCCCGCCGGGCTCGTATGAGGAATGTAATTGCAGCCATCCGTAGGTGGCGTCGGACGCGAAGAGGGCCGCGATCGACGTGATGGTCAGGTAGTAGGACCTGCCATGGTTGCCGCCGCTGACCGCAAGCCGGACGGCCACCGACAGGACGAGGAGATCCATCAAGGGGTATGCCATCGATGTCAGCCGCGCCGGCGTCGAGAGACTGCCGTCGTGCGCATAGGGCGCGATCAGGAAGACCCACGAGAGGAGCCCTACCCCTGTCGCGATGATCAGGGAGTCGATGAGGCTCGCCCGGTCTCGGCCTCGTTTTCGCCGCCTGATCAGGAGGAGGAGGCCGGCCACGATGACCGGGAAGACGGCGAGGTAGAAGACGTCGGCGATCGAGGGAAACGGCAGCGGCCGGCCGAAGAAGCGTTCGAAGTTGTAGGCGATCACGTCGCCGCAGACGAACAAGGCCTGGCCGGCCGCGAACAGGTACCAGGGCAGCGTGTCGCTCGGACGATGAAGGCGCACGCCGACGACGATCGCGACGACTGCCGCGAGACCAACAGCGTTGAAGACCGGCCCGGCGTTGAACGCTTCCGGGCCGAACAGATAGAGGCCCACAATCGGAGCCATCACTACGAGGAAAAGCCACCAGGCCCGAGTTTTCATCGCTTGCTTCGCCATCGACGAGAACGCAGCCGCCCTGTACCGCGGAACCGCGTAGCCGATGCCCCCCAGAAGGGGCACGCCCACGGCCGCTTGCAATCGGCCGCCCGACGTGAGAGAGTCGTTTCGTCAAGTCCTGTGGGCCCTCGGGTTCGCAGGACTTGGCGTTTCAGGGCACACCCTCGTCTTTAGACTTCAACGATGAGCGCGACGCCCAAGCACTCGCCGGAGCCGGAAGTCTGGTCGCCCTCGTCCTGGCGTGCGTACGCAGCGCTGCATCAACCCGAGTGGCCGGACGCCGAGAAGGTGGAAGCCGCCGGCGCCCGCCTGACCTCGCTCCCGCCGCTCGTCTTCGCAGGGGAAGCCCGGCAGCTCCGCGACGCCCTCGCCGAGGCGGCAGCGGGACGTGCGTTCGTTCTCCAGGCCGGGGACTGCGCCGAGTCGTTCCACGATTTTTCCGCACCCCTCATCCGCGACAAGCTCAAGATCCTCTTGCAGATGGCGGCGGTGCTGACCTACGGGGGAATGCTTCCCGTCGTCAAGATCGGGCGCATCGCCGGTCAGTTCGCCAAGGCCCGCTCCTCGCCGACGGAGACCGTGGCTGACGTGGAGCTCATGTCCTTCCGTGGACACATGGTGCACGGGGACGAGCCGACACTCGCCGCGCGCGTCCCCGATCCCGAGCGGATGCTGCAGGTCTACCACCAGTCGGCGGCAACGCTCAACCTGCTGCGTGCATTCACCAAGGGCGGCTTCGCCGATCTCATGCAGGTGCACGCCTGGAACCAGGAGTTCGTCGCGAGATCCCCCGAGGGACGACGGTACGAGGTGATCGCGTCGGAGATCGAGCGAGCTCTGCGCTTCATGGCGGCCTGCGGGATCGACCTGACGTCCGCGCCCCAGCTCCACCAGATCGACTTCTGGACGAGCCACGAAGGTTTGGTGCTGGACTACGAGCAGGGTCTCACGCGGCGCGACTCGCTAACCGGCGATTGGTACGACTGCTCGGCGCACATGCTCTGGATCGGTGAGCGCACGCGGCTGCCGGACGGAGCTCACGTCGAGTTCTTCTCGGGGGTGAACAATCCGATCGGCTGCAAGATCGGCCCCACATCGACTCCCGAGGAGGTGCTCCTCCTCTGTGAGCAGCTAAATCCGGAACGGATCCCCGGTCGGCTCACGCTCATCTCCCGTATGGGTGCCGATCGCGTCTTCGAGTTGCTCCCGCCACTTCTGCGAGCCGTTCGTGAATCCGAGCATCCCGTTGCCTGGGTCTGCGATCCGATGCACGCAAATGTGTTCACGACGGACTCGGGGCTCAAGACGCGTCACCTGAACTCCGTTATGGGAGAGATCGAGGGCTTCTTCGCCGCGCACCGGCAAGAGGGGACGTGGCCAGGCGGAGTCCATCTCGAATTCACCGGCGAGGACGTGACCGAATGCCTCGGCGGGTCCGAAGAAGTACACGAAGACGAGCTGAACCTGCGTTACATGACCCTGTGCGACCCGAGACTGAACGCGCGCCAATCGCTCGATCTCGCGTTCCGCGTTGCCGAGCTCATGCGCCGCTACCCAACCGCGCGCTGACCAGCTCGTGACCTCGCGAGCGCGGCGGTGATCCTCCGCCCGTCTGGAGAGCTAGGCCGATCGACCCTCCGCGCCGGGCTCGTCCACTTGCGCGTAGCACCCGCGCGTAGGCCTGCGACACGGTGTCCCCGCTCGCCATCACCTCACCGGTCGAGCGCATCTCGGGCCCCCGATCGGCGGCGTTCGCGAAGCGTTCTTCCGGGAAGACTGCCTCTTTCGCCCACGCTCGCGCGGGTGCGGCGCGAGCCGGGAGATCCAGCTCCTCGAGGCCGGCGCCGAGCAGCAGCCGGCACGCGTGGTCGACGAGCGGGATTCCCGTCGCCTTCGCCAGGAAAGGAACGGTGCGCGACGCTCGAGGATTCGCCTCGAGCACGTAGAGCTCGCCGCGGTACACCGCGAGCTGCAGGTTGAGCAGTCCGCGTGCACCCAGCCCGATGGCGATCGCAGCGGTGAGCTCACGGACCTCGGACTCGAGCAAAGGGATCACCGACGGCGCGGGGATGACGCAAGCCGAGTCGCCCGAGTGAACGCCGGCCGGCTCGACGTGCTCGAGGATCCCGCCGACCCACGCCGACTCCCCGTCGCAGAGGAGGTCGACATCGAGCTCGAGCGCGCCTGCGAGAAACTCGTCTACCAGCGCGGGCTCGTCGAGCTCGAGCTCATCCGGCCCGGTCGCAACTCGTATCCCGCGCCCGCCCAGCACGTGATGTGGACGTACGAGCACCGGATAGCCGATCCGCTCGGCGACCGCCCTGGCCTCGGCCCCGGTTGTTGCGGTTCCCCAGGCTGGCGCACGCAGGCCGAGGTCTCCGAGCAGAGCACCGAAGCGACCGCGGTCCTCCGCGCACTCGATCGCAGGCAACGGATCGCCGAGCAGCGGGAAGCCGGCGCCGGCAACGCCCGGCGCCAGAGCGAGCGGCGTCTGACCGCCGAGTTGCACGACAACACCTGCGGGCTGCTCCAGCTCGCAAACGTCGAGCGTGCGCTCGAGCGTGAGCGGCTCGAGATAGAGCCGGTCACTCGTGTCGTAGTCGGTCGACACGGTCTCCGGATTGGAGTTGAGCAGCACCGTCTCGTAACCGAGACGGCGGAACGCCCCCGCCGCCCGTGAGCAGCAGTAGTCGAACTCGATTCCCTGCCCGATCCGGTTCGGGCCGGAGCCGAGAATCACGATCGCCGGGCGCAAGCCTTGCGGAACGGGGTCGGACGCCTCGTACGAGAGGTAGAAGTACGGTGTTCTCGCCTCGAACTCCGCGGCGCACGAGTCGACGGCGAGACGGCCCGGCCGCGCACGCCGCCGCCGCACCTCGTCCTCGCCGACCTCGAGGATGCTTGCCACGGTCGGGTCGGACAGCCCGAACCGCTTCGCGGCGGCGACGTCTCCGGTCGTGGCGAGCTCTCGCTCGGCGTGCGCGACGGCGCGTAGCTCGTCTGCGAAGTACGCGTGCACGCCGGGCAGATCGAGACCACGGCGCGCCGACTCGAGCAACAGGTCCCAGCGCTCGGGTACGGGCTCGCCGCGAAGCGCGAGGTCGAGCTCGACCGGGGCTCGTTCACGCCCGTCCAGCGCTTTCAGGAATGCCTCCGCGAACGTCCGTCCCAGACCAAGCGACTCGCCGACCGCACGCATCTCGGTGCCGAGGCGTGGCTTCGCGACACCGAACTTCGCGAAATCGAAGCGCGGCGCCTTGACGGCCACGTAGTCGAGCGCCGGCTCGAAGGCGGCGGTCGTCTTGCCGGTGATGTCGTTCGGCAGCTCGTCGAGCGTGTAGCCGACGGCGAGCAGGGCGGCGATCTTCGCGATCGGGAAGCCGGTCGCCTTCGAGGCGAGGGCCGAGGAGCGCGAGACGCGCGGGTTCATCTCGATCACGACCAGCTCGCGAGCCTCCGGCTCGTACGCGAACTGGACGTTCGCTCCGCCCGTCGCGACCCCGACGGTGCGCGCGCAGGCGAACGCCGCCTCCCGCAACCGCTGGTACTCGGCGTCGGGAAGGGTCTGCTGCGGCGCGACCGTCCAGGAGTCGCCGGTG